>JAZRFY010000028.1:0-7780 GCA_045643885.1 Eubacteriales bacterium
AGAAGAAGGCTACACAGCATTCAACAAGTGCGAGGTTTGTGGCGAAATCGAAGGCAAGGAAACACTTGACAAGGTAGATCACACAATGGAAGACGTTGAAGGCAAGCCTGCATCTTGCGAAGAAGACGGCTACACAGCACATAAGGTATGCACAGTATGTGGTGCTGAAGAGGGCAAGGAACCCATCGTTATTGGCGGACATGCTGATACAAACGGAGATTTCCTTTGCGATAACAATTGTGGTAAGGTTATTGAGCCTGAAGCGGATTCCACACTTACTCTTGAGCAGGCAAATGCTCTTGGTCTTCTTGTAACAACAACACAGAACAAGTACTATGTTACAGGTACAGTTAAGAACGTTGCTAACACATTCAACGGCAACATCTACATTACAAACGGAACAACAACATTCTATATCTACGGTACAAAGAGTGCAGACGGTACTGTTGCATACAACAAGTTTGAAACTCCCGTTTACGACGGTGACACAGTAGTTATGTACGGTTACATCTCTCTTTACGAGGGTGCAGCTCAGATGAAGGATGCTTGGATGACTTCTTGCACACACGAGCACTCCTACTCCGAGGCAACTTGCGAAAAGCTTGCAACTTGCTCTTGCGGTCTTACAACAGGTGACCTTGCGGATCACGACTATAAGGACGGTATGTGCACAGTATGTAATGCTATCGACCCCAACTTCGAGGGTGAGCTTACAGTAACTGTTAGTAAGGCAGACTTCAATACAATTCCTGATGCAAAAACAACATACACAACATATACAACAACAGACGGTTGGACAGCAACTAACAGCTGTGTTCTTAAGGGTGGAACTACTGACGCTAACCCCGCATTCATCTTCCTTGGTGACGCAACAACAAGAGCTATTACTCTTAACGGTAACACAACAAAGCTTGGTAAGCTTGTTTCTCCCACACTTGCAAACGGTATTTCCAAGCTTTCATTTAAGTACGGTCATGCTTATACCGATAAGAATGGTGTAGATATCACGATCAATATCATTCAGAACGGTGCAGTTGTTGCTACATATCGTCTTGACAACGATCAAGTAACACAGAAGACTGCATATGAATTCACATGGACACTTACTGAAGAGGTTACAGGTGATTTCACAATCGAAATCGTTAATAACGGTCCTTCCGGTGCTTCATCCGGTAACAAGGATAGAGTATCCATCTGGGATCTTGAATGGGTTTCTAACTGATCAAAAGAAATTTCAATAATATAAAAACGGCACGCGTCATATGACGCGTGCTTTTTTATGCCGGATATTATCTCTCTTGACAAAATATCACACATGGTGTACAATTTAATCACTAAATGTTTTAGGAGGAATTTTTTATGATCGATTTTACTCAAAACGGTTTGTTTGCAAGATTGAAAAAGGTAGATAACAAGGCTTTTGGCAACGTTATTGACGATTTTATGATTGATGATGAAGAAATTGTCGGCACATATCAGGGTGTTCGTGACGGAGTTGTGTTTACAAACAAGAGGATCATTGCCATCAATGTTCAGGGCATTACAGGAAAGAAAAAGGATTTCACCTGCATTCCCTACAGCAAGATTACAACGTTTTCTCTTGAAACTGCAGGATTTTTTGACTTTGATGCCGAAATGGAGATCTATATTTCCGCAGTTGGTAAGATCAGATTTGAATTTACAGGCACTACCGACGTAAAGCAGATTTGCAAGATCATCTCTACCTACGCGTTGAAATAAAACAATAAAAAACGTGCTTCGTTTGTTGCGAGGCACGTTTTTGTTTATTATTGTTTGTTAATTTATACAATGTCCACAGGGGGTATATCCCGATGTGTTTGTGATATAAACTCTGTTTGAGGATGAGGGCAAATAGCTGCAAGTGGACACGTGGTATACCTTTGAGGTTGCGTTTGCAATATATGTAACGGTGCTGCCGTTTGTATAGCCTTTCAAGCAACGTCCGCAAGGAGTATATCCTGCGATATTGATAATCCACCAATAGTTATACATTGTGTTCTGCTTTGATGCAGCGGGTAAGTTGCTACATGTGGGAAGATGGAAAACCTTCGTTTCGGTATTTCCGATAAAGGTGTTTGAACTTGAAGAACTACTTGAAGAACCACTTGAAGAAGAACCGCTTGAAGAGCTGCCCGAAGAACCGCTTGATGAGGAGCCACCCGAGGTCATTCCCGAGCCTGAGCCTGTTGTGTCGGTTGTCCCGTTGGGCAATGTCAAAACTGCGCCGTTGGTTGAGAAAACAATGTTTCCGTTTTTGTCGGTTCTATAAACGCTTGTGCCTGCATTAGCAAGTCTGGTGAGAGTCGCACTTGTGGGATGACCGTAGGAGTTGCCTGCACCAACGCAGATTACGCCGTAATCGGCATCAACAGCACTAAGGAAGGCTGCGGTGCTTGAACTTTTACTTCCGTGATGTCCAACCTTCAAAACGTCGCACTTAAGATCATAACCTGAAGATATAAGCTTGGGCTCTACCTTTTCTCCAACGTCGCCTGTGAACAAGAAACGGAAGTTTCCGTATTCAAGCATAACAACGATTGAGGAGTTGTTTGAATCACCGGAAACAAGCTCTGAATAAATAACTGTGAGCGTCAAGTATTCGTATGTATATACCGTCCCCTTGCTTGGCTGCTTTGCTGTCAAGCCTTCGCTCTTTATTGCGGAGGTGAAGTTTTTATATGCGGCTGTTGTTTTGCTTGTGTCTTTTGAAATCCAAACCTCTTCAACCACATAGTCCTTAAGAACTTGAGTCAAGCCGCCACAGTGGTCGGCGTCGGGATGTGTGTTGATCATCAATTCAATATCGTCAACACTCTGCTTTTTGAGATAGCTTGAAACTGTTGAGCCGTAGCTTGCAGTACCTGCGTCAATAAGGATGTCGCAATCGTCAACCTTGATAAAAATGCTATCTCCCTGTCCAACGTCTATGTAATTTACATAGAGTGTTTCATAGGTAGTGGGAGTTGAAGAAAGCTTGTCGCCCTCTGTTGTGCCACAAACTGTGCAAGTTTTGGGAGCGCTTTCTGTCGCGTCCTTCCAACTGTGTCCAAGAGCGTCAAGATAATCGGAAACATAGCTGTAATTACACACAACGCAAACATAGGTTGCATATCCCATGTTTTCGCAAGTGGGAGCTGTTGTCGTGGTGCTATAATTATGCTCAAGTGCGGGTACTTTATCTGAAACGTAAGAGCTTGAGCAAGTGGAGCAAGTATAAGTTGTATATCCTTCACTAGCGCAAGTGGGCTCTGTTGTGGAAGATTTATAACTATGTCCAAGTGCGCTTACAAGATTTGAAACGTAAGAATCATTACACGCAGAGCAGCTGTAGGTCGTATAACCATCACTCTCGCAACTGGGCTTTGTTGTAGAAGTTTTATAGCTGTGGCCAAGCGCAGCAACCTTGTTAGAAACGTAAGATTCGTTGCAAGAAGAACAAGTGTAGGTTGTATAACCCTCGCTTGTACAAGTGGGTGCGGTCACAACGGATGTGTATCCGTGTCCTGAAGCATTAACGTCATCACTAACGTAGGAATCGTTACAAATTTCGCAAACGTAAGTGGTGTACCCGTGATTTTCGCAAGTGGGAGTTGTGACGATTTCCTTGTAGCTGTGTCCGAGAGCATCAACAATATCTTCGACATGTATTAATCCACAAGCTTTGCAAGTGTAAGTTGTGCATCCGATGGTTGTACAATCAGGAGGTGTTACCACAACTCCATAATCGTGTCCTTTTGCTTCAACAATGTCTGAAATATAGGAATCACCACAATTTAGGCAAGTATATGTAGTATACCCCTCGTTGTTACAAGTAGCCTTTGTTACTACCGCTTCATAAACATGTTCCTCGGCGTCGGGTTGTCCGTTTCCGAAATCGTCGGGCAATTCATCTTCGTCGGGTGTGGGGATGTCGGGTGGAAGCGTGGTCACCTCGGTTGTGCCGTGATTGTGATCTTCACCTTCTCCAAAGCATCCAACAAAGGAACTTGTGCTTGTAATGAGCAAGATTAAAACTAATATTAGGGCGACTATTTTTTTCATAATACTGCTCCATTTTTTGTATTTGGCTCAAAGCCATATCTATATTAACATATTTTTATTAAAATTTCAAGTGAATAACTCCGTTTTGTGTCAAAAAGTGCTTGAGTTTGCAATAAAAAAGACGAGTTTTCTCCGACTCGTCTTTTTTATGTGATTTCATTAATCAACGTAATAATTGGGGAAAAGTCTTTCCCAAACCTTGCGGCAACCGTAGGTGTCGGCAATGGATGAGTGAGCAACGCCCTCCCATTCGATGCCAAAGCAAGCCATTGCGTCAGTAAGACTTGCATGAACGAGCTCAGGATGATTTTCGTGCATGTATCTTACGTACTCAAATGCGCAGCATCTGATTTTTGACTTGAGAGCCGCCTGCTCTTCGGCAGTTTCGTAGATGTGACGGATGTGGCTGTAGTCAGTTGACACACCGTATGCGATGATGTTGTCAGCTCCTGCAAAAATTTCCTTGATCTGAGGGATAAGCTCCTCAAGTGTGGGAGAGTTTTGCACCATTTCGGGAGTGATGCCGTGAATCTTTTCGGTCTTCTTCCACTTCTGAGTATGTGTGGGCTTGACAAAGGTGTTCATGATGAGCTTTCCTGTGCCGTCAACGATTGAGATTGAGATGATCTCGTCTCTGTCGTAGAAGCCTGTAAGCTCGAGGTCGAAGAAAAGAACTCTATCTCTCTTCATGTTGAAGGACTGAGCGCGGTAAGCGTTACCGATCTCGCGTCTTTCGGCAAGGTCGATGGCGTAGCAGTGCTCGCAGAGCTTTTTCTTGTAGCGGATGTGCTTTCCGCATTTAACGCACATAAGGGGCTGACGGATGCAGGTCTTCTTGTCATAGAAATAAACCTTTGTGCCGTCCTTTTTAAGTGAAAATCCAACGGGCTCTTCAACTGCTTCATAGTGAAGCTGGCTGAGTCTTTCCTTGGAGAAAAAGCCGTAGGATGCGGCGCGACGGGTGCTCATCCTGTCGATCACTGTGCCGCTGGGAAGAACTTCAGTTTGTTCCTTCTGGTAACTGAAGTGCCAGTCGTCGATCTCCGCTTCTTCGAGCGTGTCGGGACTGAAATAGAAGATTACGCTCTCGTCGTCATTTTCACGGAACGCGCAGGGGAGTGCAGTTGATTTGAGGTGGAATTTTTTTAATTCTGCTCTTGTAAGATACTGCTTTGCCTTTGCTGCCTCTTCTGTAATAGATGAGATTATTACGCCTGGGCGTAACTGCAATGTTGTTCTCAAAATAGATCTCCGTATATATAAAAATTTGATATCAAATTTATGTAACTGTTAAAACACTAAAAGTCAGTATATCACAAAATCGCATCTTTTTCAAGATGTTTATAAAAGATTTATAAAAAAATAGGCTTGGTGTCGATAAATCTTGCAAAAAAATCGATATAAGCAGCTCCACCTCCCTACGGTTTTGTATTCGCGATTAAGAAAAATTCTTAAAAACCTTATTGCAATTATTTAAAAAATTTGATATAATAATTTTTAGATGCGTTGAATACGCTTTATATGAATAAAAATACTTTTATATAAGAAGGAGGCTTTATTATGAAGATAATTAAGGTCAAAAATTATGAAGAAATGAGTGAAGAGGCCTTCAAGGTTATCCTTGAGGTGGTTAAAAACAAGCCCGATGCAGTTTTGGGACTTGCAACAGGCTCCACTCCCCTCGGACTCTATGCGAAAATGATAGAGGATCACAAAAACAACGGCACTTCCTATGCTCAGTGTCGTTCCGTCAACCTCGACGAATACGTTGGTCTTGACGTAAACAGTGATCAGAGCTACGTTTATTTCATGAGAGAAAATCTTTTCAAGAATATCGACATCAAGCTTGAAAATACAAATATCGAAAACGGCAAGGCGGACGATAAGGATGCTGAATGTGCTCGTTACAATGCTCTTCTTGACGAGCTTCGTCAGGATGTTCAGGTTCTTGGCATCGGCTCAAACGGACACATCGCGTTCAACGAGCCCGGAACTCCATTCGATTCCGTAACTCACGTTGTTGATCTTGCGGAAAGCACTATCAAGGATAACTCCCGTCTTTTCAACTCCATCGACGAGGTTCCTCGTCAGGCGTTTACAATGGGGCTTTCCAACATTATGAATGCAAAGAAGATCGTTATCCTCGCAAACGGAGCAGGCAAGTCATATGCTATCGGCGAGCTTGTTAACGGTGAGATTCGTGAAGAGGTTCCCGCAACCATCCTTCGCAACCACCCCGATTGCATCCTCATCTGCGACGAGGCTGCAGGACAGAACATATAATTGATTATAGTTGGTTGAAAGATAGTTTGAATTGGATGTGGGGCTTTTGAAAAAACACCCCCGTCCCTTGAAAAACTTTAATTATCTTTAACACAAAATTGTAAAAAACAAAAAAGGAAACACAAAATGGCTCAATCAAAAATTTTACGTGCTATGACAAGTGACGGTAGCGCGAGAATTCACATTATAAATTCAACTGATATCGTAAATCAGGCAATCAAATACCACAACACAACTCCTACCGCGAGTGCAACGCTCGGCAGACTTTTGACTGCAACATCCATCATGGGATGTATGCTCGGTGAGGTTGAAAACAGTATTACTGTGTGCTTTGGCGGTGACGGCCCTGCAGGTAGAGTTTTGGCTGTTGGCGACTACTACGGAAACGTTCGTGGATACATTCAGAATCCCGACGTTGACCTCCCCTTAAAGCCCAACGGCAAGCTTGACGTTGGTGGAGCAGTTGGTAACGGTCTTCTCAACGTTATCCGTGACACTGGCGCTGAGATTCCTTTCTCCGGCTCTATCAAAATAGTTAGTGGTGAGATTGCAGAGGACATCGCTCAGTACTACGCAGAAAGCGAGCAGATTCCCACGGTTTGCGCACTCGGCGTGCTTGTTGAAACCGATTGCACTTGCCGTGCAGCAGGTGGAGTTCTTATTCAGCTCCTTCCCTTTGCGGACGAAAAGACAGTTGCAGCCATCGAGAGAAACGTTCCAAGACTTTCCAACGTTTCAGCTCTCTTTGAAACAGGCATGAGCAACGTTGAAATTGCAGAATATGCTCTCGAGGGCATAGAATATGACCTTTTTGACGAGCTTGATTGCGATTATCTTTGCAATTGCTCAAGAGATAGAATGGAAAGAGCACTCATCTCCCTTGGCAAACCCGAGCTTTATAAGATGCTTTCCGAACAAGTTTCCGAAGGAAAAGAGGAGCATCTCGAGGTAAATTGCCGTTTTTGCAACAAAAAACACGTGTTTACACGCGAAGATATCGACAAAATGTTTGTAGAAGATTAAAAAATATAAAAAATCTTAAAAAAACTATTGACATTTTAAATTTACTGTGATATAATCATTTCTGCCGTTGAATAAGACGGCAGGGATGGAAGCATAGCTCAGTTGGGAGAGCATCTGCCTTACAAGCAGAGGGTCATAGGTTCGAGCCCTATTGTTTCCACCATACGGCCCGGTAGCTCAGTTGGTTAGAGCGCTAGCCTGTCACGCTAGAGGTCGTGGGTTCGAGCCCCATCCGAGTCGCCATTTCCGGAATAATAATTGCCTGTTTTTCGCCTCTGTAGCTCAGTTGGTAGAGCAGGGGACTGAAAATCCCCGTGTCGTTGGTTCGATTCCGACCGGAGGCACCATATGCGGATTTAGCTCATTTGGTAGAGCGCGACCTTGCCAAGGTCGAGGTGGCGGGTTCGAGCCC
>JAZRFY010000029.1:0-117795 GCA_045643885.1 Eubacteriales bacterium
ATATCATCTATTTTTGACTGCATTTTTTCACCAACTTTTTATAATACTATGTCTTTAAGACTCTTTTCAAAGCTATCAAGCTTTGTTTTAACAGAGTCGTCTATCTGGATTCCCATATATCTAAGCTTCATACCGCCAAGAATAGAGGAATCTATGGTGTTTTTAACTATAATCTGTTTGCCGGTAAGTGCGGCAAGCTTTTTCTGCAATTTATCAAGCTGATTATCTGTTAAGGCAATAACAGAGATGGCTTCAACTCGCTCAATGCCACGGGAGATGTCATAAGCCGACATATATGCATCCTTGATTTTAAAAATAAGGTATGCGATTCTTTTCTCAACCAAAATTTTGATAAGATTAACAAGATTCTTGTTAAGACCGTCAAATGCCTCACCTGCAATTTTTACTCTTTCATCACGAGAGAGGGCAGGGGTGTTCAGCAATTTAAGGTAGTCGGGATGTTCTTCAATGCTTTTACAAAGCAAATGAAGGTCGTCCCTCATCTCATCGGCTTGTCCAAGCTCCTCGGCGAGCAGAAAGAGAGCATCGCCATAGCTTTTCGCGTTGTGATCAGTATATGCCATATCAATCACCAATTTTATCGATGAAATTATCGATGAACTCAGAATGCTCCTTATCAGAAACTTCGCGTCCGATAATAGCGCCTGCAATTTCGATAGCCATACCTGAAACCTCATCCTTCACCTCAGAAAGAGCGCGTTTCTTTTCAAGCGCGATCTGCTCCTCAGCGCGTTCATAAATTCTTGAGGCTTCTGTTTGGGCATCACGAATTATCTCTTCTTCCTTGAGCTGAGCACGACGAAGAGCTGTTTTGAGAATTTCTTCGCTTTCTTCATTTGCCTTGCTCATTTTTTCTTCATAAGAGACCTTCATGGCTTCAGCCTGAGTTTCTGCTTCTTCGGCATTCTGATACATATCATCAATTTCCTTTTGTCTGGAATCGATCATATTCTTCATGGGAACGAAAAGAAGCTTTTTTAAGAATAAATACAGAATAAGTAGATTACACCATGCAAAGATCATCGTCCATACGTTTACACCTACAAACGATTCAAAAGCATCCATTACTACACTCATTGTATTCTCCTTATATCAATCAATTAGTTTACACCTACAAAGATGAGAAGAAGGGCAACTACGAGAGAGTAGATACCTGTTGTTTCTGTAACTGCACAACCAAGAATCATAGTTGTACGAAGGTCGCCTGAGATTTCAGGCTGGCGAGCCATGGATTCAAGAGTCTTGCATACTGCGAGACCTTCACCGAGGGCGGGAGCGATAGAACCGATTCCCATACAAATAGCTGCACCGAGTGCTCTTGCTGCTTCAACTGTCATTTTAATTTTCTCCTTTAAATAAAAAATTTTGAACTGTGATTATTTATTTGCATCTTCTTTTTCTGATGGAGGAGGACAAGCTCCGGCCACGTAAACCATCGTCAGCAAGCAGAATACGAATGCCTGAACGAAGGAAGAGAAAAAGTCGAAATACAACGAAAGAAATGCGGGTATACCTGCCTGAAGGAAGGGAGGTATAAGAGTTGCGATATATGCAGGTAACCAACTAAAGAGAGCTTTAGTTGCAAGTGCCAAAGCAGCATATATCAATGTTGTAAGAACGGATCCACCTGCCACGTTACCGAAGTGACGGAATGCCATAGCCATGGGCTGAGCAATCTCACTGATAAGGTTCATGGGGGTCATTACAACAATCGGCTCAGTAAAGCCTTTAAGCCAACCGATAAAACCGTTGTGCTTTATGTTGTGATACCACACCATAACGCTTGTAACCAATGCATATGCAAGAGTTACTGAGAAGTCAGCGGTTGTGGATCTGAATATTGCTGTAGTACCGATAAGGCTTCCTATCATACATGAAAGGAAGAGTGTACCGATATACGGCGCAAATTTCAAATTGTGCTTACCCATTGTATCTTCAACAAGGCTATAAAGCATATTTATTACTTTTTCAACCAAAACCTGAAGACCACCGGGGCGCTTTTCAATCTTTCTTGATGCAATGTATCCAAGCACCATGAGAAGAATGGTAACAACAAACAACGAAACCGTGGTTTGTGTGATAAAGTTTCCGAAATTCCCGAAAATGTCTACGATAGTACCTGCAAACATTTCATAGAGCTTGTCTATTCGGACAAAGACCTTTGGACCGGTAATTGATATTTCCAAAATCATTCACCTCTTTTCTTATTGATAAACTGAGCTGCCATGAGAAGAGGCTTGTAAAGAAGCAAGGGAATCAAGGTTGCAATAGTGTTAAACCATCCTGTTATGAATCCTACTACAAGGGAGCCTACCATAAGTCCTGTTCTGAATAAATAGGAGCTTGTTATAGCATTTCGAACCTTAACACCGTGAACCTTTGAAAATTCAGCAGCTTCTTCTTCCGTCATCTCTCTATCGCCTCTGAGAGCAATATAGTTATCAATTGCATTATTAACTTGAATTGTGAGTATTAAGAAATTTAATACCGTTACGGCAGATCCTAAAAGAGCGCCGCTTACTACTGTCCATTGAAATTCCTGTTGAACAAGAAGGAATCCAAGGACTATCAAAACTGACGCCAACAGTTCACCAATGGCGAGATAAAGAACGTCTTTATAGCTTGATTTATTTTCTGTGTTCATTTTTTCTCCGTTTAGCTTCGTTGGATTTTTCGAGGTTGTCAAGGGCATTCATGCTGACCAAAATAAATTTGACCATCGACATAAGACCAATAACAACACCGAGTATAATCAGAATTGCATATATGAATGAGGGGAGTCCTAATTTATCCACCAAAACCCACGCCAAAAGCAATCCTGTGCCAATATGAAAGAGAAGGGTAAATATCGATTGGAAAACGATATTCACAACGTAAATGAAACTGTATGTTCGGCGCATTTATGTCCTCCAAACTATCATATTAATAATATACTCATTACAAACAGTCTAATTATAGCACTATACCTTCTAAAAATCAATAGTTTTATGAAACATATTCAGTTAATTACGGCATTATTTAAAATATTTGTCGAATTGCACAAATGAACGTAAAACAAATTAGTAATAAAGACATAAAAAAAGAACCTTTATTTCAGGTTCTTTCTCAAATTAATATTGGAGCAGTAAAAAATGCTCTTTTTAAACACGAATATATCTTATCAAGATCCGAATATGGCAAGGGATTTGTCCCACGTCCACACTCTAAAGTTAATGACGGTTTATCAAATTCCTCGACAAACCAATCGGTAAAGCCTCCATAGCTTGCTGTGCCGGAGGGCATAGATATTTTATATCCCGTAAGACGCGCAACGGTCTTAACTATGGGTAAAGAATTGGTTGCCGACTTGCTTCCGCTTGTATAAAATATTTCTTCTCCTTGCGTGTGTAAGCTTAAAGCAAGACTCGGATTTACTATTCTCACAAAGTTACATAGTGCCTTGGTTTCCGGCTCGGATTCGGAATAATCCCCACTATATTTTGTGGGAGCGCCGTGAGGAATTTTTAATTCCTTTTCGATGATTTTGTATTGCGAAAATCCGGAGGAATAATTGTGGTTAAGATCCACGCCGCGAGCATTGGCTTGCCAATGAGAAAAATCATCATTTTCAGCATTCATTTTTATCAATCTGTCTCGTAGAATGTTGGATTTTTCTACACCGTGTAGTGAGTATTCCACACCGTCAGGATTTAGCATTGGAATGACGTGAATTTTCCTCGTTTCAAACAAAACTCTTGTGGAGATACCGAATGCGTGACGCCCACGTATATAGTCCGATGCAAAATCATTTATAAACCTCATAAGAATAGCTGATGTGATCCATTCCATCCCATGATGTGCACCAATAAAAAGGACGTTTTTTGAGCCTTTTCCAAGTGTGATTTTATGCAAACTCCTTCCCATAATGCTATAGCCGATGCTTCCTGTTTCAATGAAATCATATTTTGATTTCAAGGCTTTTATGGATTCGTCAAGGATAGCATAATCAAAAAATTCCTTTCCCCAAAATATGTCGTTTTGCAAAATCTCACCTCCAAAATGCTGAATTGGTAAAATATATGAAAAACGGATAAAAATATTGACAAAGTATTGAAATTTGTGAAAAAATAGTATATAATCTATGTGTTATGGCAAATAAAAAAACCACCACATAAGATAAAACCTATGTGATGGTGTTTGGAGCTAGTGAAAAGACTCGAACTTTCGACCTGCTGATTACGAATCAGCTGCACTACCGACTGTGCTACACTAGCATTGCGACTTTAACATTTTATCACTTTGAATATGATTTGTCAAGTGATAGCGTAAAATTATTTTTATTTAAGAGGAAAACATGAATCTTTGTGACGTTAAAACCATTAAACATATAATGTCCGTTTTTGATATCAAATTCAGAAAAGAATTTGGTCAGAACTTTTTGATTAACAGAAGTGTTGTAGAGGACATTGCAGATAACTGTGCTGACTCGGTAGAAAGCTCTATCCTTGAGATCGGACCCGGTATAGGACCTCTCACAACCGAGCTTGCTCTTCGCTTCAAGAACGTTGTTGCACTTGAAATTGACCACGGACTCATACCTGTTTTGAAGTATACTCTTGGAGAATTCAACAATGTAACAGTGTATAATGAAGACGTTATGAAGGCTGATCTTGAAGAGCTTTTGAAGCCTTATTTTGAGGCGGGTAGCGTGTCAGTTTGTGCAAACCTGCCTTACTATATCACAACACCTATTTTGATGAAGCTTCTCGAGTGTGGATTGCCCTTTGATTACATTACAATAATGATTCAGTCCGAGGTTGCCGATAGACTTTGTGCAAAAGCCGGTTCATCCGATTACGGCGCAATTACGGCAGTACTTGCTTATTACGGTATTGCAGAAAAGCTCTTTACAGTTAGTGCAGGTAATTTCATGCCCGCACCCAAGGTGAATTCCACGGTTGTCAGAATCAAGCTTCACAAAAATAAGCCCTATATCCCTGAGGATGAGAAAACTCTTTTCAGAACTATCAAGGGTGCATTTGAGCAGAGAAGAAAGACACTTCCCAATGCTCTTGCAGCTTCATTTGGGGAGCTTACCAAGGACGAAATTACCGAGGCTATCGTTGCCTGTGGACATAAAGCGGATATCAGAGGAGAGCGACTTGGCATTGCAGAATTTGTAGCTCTTTCCGATAAATTATATGAACTTATCCAAAACAAATAAACCTATTAGGAGCAATTATGTTGCATTTTTCTATACCAGATGATTATAAGTCAATCTTAACCCTCAGAGAGACCGAGGTGGCAATAAAAAAGGTAAAGGATTTTTTTGAAAGACAGCTTGCAGTTGAGCTTAATCTCACTCGTGTTTCAGCGCCGATTTTCGTTACGTCTGATAGTGGTCTTAACGACAATTTGAACGGACACGAAAGACCTGTTTCTTTTGATATTCTGTCAGGTCAGGAGCTTGAAATCGTTCACTCACTTGCTAAGTGGAAGAGAATGGCTCTTAAAACCTATAAATTCAATATTCACGAGGGCTTGTATACTGATATGAATGCCATTCGTCGTGATGAGGAGCTTGATAATATTCATTCAATGTTCGTTGACCAGTGGGACTGGGAGCGCATCATCGATAAAAACGAGAGAAATGAAGCTGTCTTAAAAAAGACGGTTAAATCAATTTACCGTGCGTTGAGACACACTGAAATTTATATCTCAAGTGAATATCCCTTTATAGGAAAAATCCTTCCGGAAGAAATCGAATTTGTAACCTCGCAAGAGCTTGAAGACCGTTATCCTGAACTTTCTCCCAAGGAAAGAGAATATGAAATTTGCAAAGAGAAAAAGGCTGTTTTTCTTATGCAAATCGGTGGCTCTTTGAAATCGGGTGAAAAGCACGATGGCAGAGCGCCCGACTATGACGATTGGTCATTGAACGGAGATATACTCGTATACTATCCTGTTTTGGATATAGCTCTTGAGCTTTCCTCGATGGGCATAAGAGTTGACGAGGATGCAATGAGAAAACAGCTTGCGATCAGCAAATGCGAAGACAGAGCATCACTTCCGTTCCACAAGGCACTTTTGAGCGGTGAGCTTCCTTATACAATCGGTGGCGGTATCGGTCAATCAAGAATGTGTATGTTCTTTTTGAGAAAGGCTCATATCGGTGAGGTTCAGTCTTCATTTTGGAGTGCTAAGGATCACGAATTCTGCGAAGAGAAGGGAATCAATTTACTTTAATATTATCAAGGCTTTCACGATTTGTGAAGGCCTTATTTTTTGCGAAAAATATCGTAAAAATAGTTAAGAAATCTCTTGACATTTTGCTATTTTATGATATAATAGTTAACGTGTTAATTATTTCGTGCGGGAGGCAGAAATGGAAGAGAACAGAGCGGAAAAATATATGACTGCAATGCGTCGTCTTGCGCGTGTTGGAAGATTGCATAGAAACGTTTTCGAGCGAAATATATCAATCCTTGGAATACACCACAGTCAGCATCATTTGTTGATGTATTTATCAAAGGTTGGTGATGTTCCGTCGCAAAAACATATATCCGAAATTTTCGGAGTTACACCTGCTGCTATTGCAAGATCTCTTAAAGGTCTTGAAGCCGAAGGATACATCGAAAAAAGCAGCATTGAAAATGATGGCAGATTCAATAGAATCGAAATTACTCCCAAAGGGAAAGCAATCGTTGAAAAATCACAAATAATGTTCAGGGAGACTGATAACATAATATTTGAGGATTTCAGTGATGATGAGCTTGAAAGCTTGAACGCTCTTCTTACGAAGCTACAAGAAAAACTATTAAAAGAAATTCAAAACGTGCATTGTGAGGAAACAAACCATGAATAAAAGTAAAACAATCAGCTGGTGGAAATATATAAAGCCGTATTTGCCTTACTTCATACTCGGCCCATTGTGTATGATCATAGAGGTTATCGGTGAAATTTTAATGCCAAGACTTTTGGCATATATCATCAATCTCGGTATTGATGGCAAAACAGAGGATATGCCTTCCGTCATCCTTCGACTTTATGAAAGAATAGGAAATAATGCTTTCTTTATCGTCGCTTTAGCTGTTGGTATGATATTGACTGCTATTTTGATGATGCTTGGTGGCGTTGGTGGCGCTTATTTCGGAGGAAAGGCTTCAGTAAACTTTGCAGCTGACTTAAGAGCAGATATCTATAAGAAGATTCAGAACTTTTCTTTCTCAAACATTGACCATTTCAGCTCAGCTTCATTGGTTACACGCTTGACAAACGACGTTACACAGCTTCAAAACTTTGTAAATATGATGCTTCGTATGTTTTTCCGTTCACCTGGTATGCTCATCGGTGCATTGTTTATGGCGATTAGTCTTAACCCCTCATTGTCAGTAATTTTGGCAGTTTCCGTGCCCGTGCTTATTATTTCTATTTCTTGCATAATCGTAAGAGGATTTCCGCTCTTTGGCAAGATGCAAACTAAGATTGACGGACTTAACTCAACCGTTCAGGAAAATCTTACAAACGTTAGAGTAGTAAAATCCTTTGTAAGAGAGGATTTTGAAGAGGCTAAGTTCAACAGAGCAAATGCCGACCTTAAAAATAATGCAGGCAAGGCAATGAAGAATATGATTCTCATGTCTCCTGTAATGACGTTCATTATGAATGCAACGTCCATTGCAGTATATTGGTTCGGTGGCCATCAGCTTCTTGGCGGACAAATGAATACAGGTGACTTTGCATCCTTTGTAACGTACATCACTCAGATTCTTTCATCACTTATGATGGTAACCTTCCTCTTTATGATGTTCTCAAGATCAGTTGCATCTGCAAAGAGAATTGCAGAGGTTATGAATGAAGAGATTGACATCGAGGATTCTTCAAACGATTCTCAATATATGGTTGACCGTGGTGAGATTGAATTCAGAAACGTTTCCTTCCGTTATTATAAGGATAGTGAAGGCAAGGTGCTTGATAATATCAATCTTAAAATAAATGCCGGTGACACTGTTGGCATCATCGGTTCTACAGGATGTGGTAAAACCACACTTGTGTCAATGATAGCACGACTTTATGACGTTGATGAAGGTGAGGTCCTTGTTGACGGTGTTAACGTAAAGGATTATTCGCTTTACAACCTTCGTGAAGGTGTTGGTATGGTTCTTCAGAAGAACGTATTGTTCTCAGGTAGTATTATCGATAACCTTCGTTGGGGAGATACTGATGCAACACTCGAAGAGATCCGTGAAGCAGCAGATTATGCTCAGGCAGATGGCTTTGTAACAAGCTTTACAGACGGATACAATATGGACCTTGGTCAAGGTGGTACAAATGTTTCAGGTGGACAAAAGCAAAGACTTTGTATTGCCCGAGCTCTTCTTAAAAAGCCCAAAATTTTGATTCTTGACGACTCTACAAGTGCCGTAGATATGGCAACTGAGGCAAGAATCAGAGAAGCGTTCAAGAACAGCCTTAAGGACTCAACAAAGATTATTATTGCACAGCGTATCAATTCTGTAAAGGATGCAGATGAGATTATCGTTCTTGATGAAGGTAGAATCACAGGCGTTGGTACTCACGAGTATTTGCTTGAAAATAATACCGAATATCAGGAAATATACTATTCACAAATGGATAAGAAGGAGGAAACAAAATAATGGCTGCAAGAACTTTAGAAGAACTTCAAAAGCAATATGGCGGCAAATCCTCCAATCTTAAGAAAATGGGGCCGATGGGGGGAGGACCTCGACGTGGTCCCGGTGGTCCTGGCGTAAGAGCTAAAGGAAAACCGAAAAATACAAAGCAGACAATTAAAAGATTGCTTGGATATGTGGCGCAGTATAAGTTCCGTCTTTTGCTCGTGCTCGTTTGCATGCTTTTCAGCACCTTGTCATCACTTACAGGTGGCTATATTTTAAGACCTGTAATCAACGCGTTGGTCGGTGAAGGCGAGCTTGATTTCTTAGGTATCCATTTCAATCAGCCGCTTGAATACCTTGCTCTTATTCTTGTAGTAATAGCATGTGTTTATCTTTGTGGTATTTGTGCAAGCTATTTGCAGGCAAGACTTATGCTTTCAGTATCCATGAATGCAATCGAGAATCTTAGAAATGACCTCTTCAAAAAGGTTCAAAAGCTTCCCGTAAGAGCATTCGACAGTGATAGCAACGGTACAATCATGAGTAGCTTTACCAATGATATCGATAACATTGATATGATGCTTCATAACACCGTAGTAAACCTTATTTCGGGCACTATCACACTTGTAGGTACTCTTGCTATGATGATATATACAAACATCTGGCTTACACTTATTACAATCGTATTTATCCCCTTGTTTATGTTCCTTGCAGGACAAATTGCAATGCGTTCTTCAAAATACTATGTTGGACAACAGGCAGCTCTTGGCGCTATCAACGGTTATATTGAAGAATCAGTGTCAGGACAGAAGGTTATCAAGGTGTTCAATCACGAAGGAATTTGTGAAGAAGAGTTTGACACGTTGAATAACGATATGAGAGATAAGCAGTTCAAGGCTCAGTTCTTTGGTGGTATTATGGGACCAATTCTCGGTAATACGAGCCAGATCAGCTATGCAATTACTGCAGGTGTTGGTGGCGTGCTTTGTGTTTTGAATGGATTCGACGTTGGTGGACTTTCCGTTTTCGTAAACTATTCAAGACAGTTCTCAATGCCCATCAATATGATTTCTCAGCAGATGAGCACGATCTTTTCAGCTTTGGCAGGCGCAGAAAGAGTATTTGCTATCATGGATAGAGATCCCGAAAGTGATTTGATTGAAAATCCTAAATCTGCAAACGATATCAAGGGTGACGTTGTTCTTGAAAACGTAACCTTTGGCTACAATCCCGATAAGACGATCCTTAAAAATATTTCTTTGTTTGCCCATCCAGGGCAAAAGATCGCGTTTGTTGGTTCAACAGGCGCAGGTAAAACAACAGTTACAAATCTTCTCAACCGCTTCTATGATATCGAGTCCGGAAGAATCACCATCGACGGAGTTGATATTAAGGAATATAAGCTTTCTGAACTCAGAAAGAATATTGCCATGGTTCTTCAGGATACACACCTTTTCACTGGAACTATTATGGAAAATATTCGTTACGGAAGACTTGATGCAACTGATGAAGAGGTTATCGAGGCGGCTAAAACTGCCAGTGCTCACAGCTTTATTATGCGACTTTCAGATGGCTATAACACAGTTATTGAAGGTGACGGAGCAAATCTTTCTCAGGGACAGCGTCAGCTTCTCAATATAGCAAGAGCGGCTCTTTCCAAAGCACCTATTCTTGTTCTTGACGAGGCAACAAGCTCCGTCGATACAAGAACTGAGCGCCATATCGAGCACGGTATGGATAGACTTATGAAGAATAGAACCACATTTGTTATCGCGCATAGACTTTCAACAGTTCGTAACTCAAATGCCATTATGGTGCTTGAGCAAGGTGAAATCGTTGAAAGAGGAACTCATGAAGAGCTCCTTGAAATGCAGGGAAGATACTACGAGCTTTACACAGGTAAAAAGGAATTGGATTAATAGAAAACCTCAACGCTTTTTGCGTTGAGGTTTTTAAATTATTTTTAAAATGATATTGCAAAACAAATAAATATATGTTATACTATATATGTATGTACATAAAGTATTTATGACTAACTTATAGGAGGAAAGTAATATGAAAATGACATTCAGGCACTACGGACCTAACGATCCCGTAACTCTTGAACAAATTTCTCAAATTCCCAATATGTACTCCATCGTTTCAGCCGTTTATGACGTTCCCGCAGGTGGTGTTTGGAGCGAGGAGAGCATCAATGCAATCAAGTCAAGTGCTGAAGCTCACGGTCTCAAGTTTGAGGTCGTTGAGAGCGTTCCCGTTCCCGAGGATATTAAGCTTGGTAATGAAAAAGCACCTCAGCTTATTGAAAACTATTGCGAAAATCTCAGAAGACTTGCTAAAGCAGGCGTTAAGTGCGTTTGCTACAACTTTATGCCCGTATTCGACTGGCTTAGAAGTGAGCTTGAGCATCAGGCAGAGGACGGTTCTAATAGCTTGGCTTATGACGAGCAGACAGTTCTCTCTATGAATCCTCTCGATGGTGGCCTTTCATTGCCCGGTTGGGATGAAAGCTATACACTTGATGGTCTTCGTGACCTTCTTAAGCAGTACGAAGCAATTGACGAAGAGCAGCTTTGGAAGAACCTTGAGGCTTTCTTGACAAAGGTTATTCCCGTAGCTCACGAGGTTGGTATCAATATGGCTATCCACCCCGATGACCCGCCGTGGGGCATCTTCGGTCTTCCCAGAATTATCACTTGCGAAGAAAATCTTGAAAGATTCCTTAAAATTGTTGACCTTCCTGAAAACGGTCTTACATTCTGCACAGGATCACTTGGTGCTTCCACTGATAACGATCTTATCAAGATGAGTGCTAAGTTTGCAAAGAGAATTCACTTTGCTCACATCCGTAACGTTAAGCACACAGGTCCTCGTCAGTTCCATGAGGTAGCTCATCCTACAGACTGTGGTTCTCTTGACATTTACGGTATCATGAAGGCTCTTCACGACAACGGCTTTGATGGCTATATGCGTCCCGACCACGGTAGAATGATCTGGGGTGAAAAGGGTAGATACGGATACGGCCTCTATGACCGTGCACTTGGTGCAACATATCTTCTCGGCCTTTGGGAAGCAATCGAAAAAGACGCCAAAAACTAATTTATAGGAGATTTACAATGAGTAATAAAGTTTGTGTTATTACAGGTGCAGGTGGCATTCTTTGCTCATCTTTTGCTGAAGAAATGGCAAAGCAGGGCTATAAGGTAGCTCTTCTTGACCTTAACGATGCAGCTGCTCAGGTAGTTGCTGATAGAATCAACGCTGAGGGTGGCGTTGCAAAGGCATACAAGGTTAACTGCCTTGAAAAGGAAAGCATTGAGGCAGCTCACGAGGCTATTCTCAATGACCTTGGCAAGTGCACAATCCTTATCAACGGCGCAGGTGGTAATAGCCCCAGAGCAACAACTGATAAGGAATACTATGAAGTTGGTGACGAAGATAGAGAAGATATTAAGACATTCTTCAATCTTGATAAGTCTGGCTTTGATTTTGTATTCAACCTTAACATTATGGGAACACTTCTTCCCACACAGGTTTTTGCAAAGGACATGCTCGGTCAGGAAGGATGCTCAATTCTTAACATTTCTTCTATGAACGCATACCGTCCTCTTACAAAGATTCCTGCATACAGCGCAGCAAAGTCCGGTATTTCTAACTTCACACAGTGGCTTGCAGTTCACTTTGCAGGTGCCGGTATCAGAGTTAACGGTATTGCTCCCGGTTTCTTTGTAACAAACCAGAACAGAGCGCTCCTCTTTAATGAAGACGGTACTCCCACAGCGAGAACAAACAAGATTCTCAATGCAACACCTATGAAGAGATTCGGTGAATCCGAAGAGCTTCTCGGCACACTCAGATTCCTTACAAATCCTGCAGAATCAGGCTTTGTAACAGGTATCATCATTCCCGTTGACGGCGGTTTCTCCGCTTATTCAGGAGTTTAATTTAATAATGAAAAAGCAAGTAGATTTTTTCTGCTTGCTTTTTTGTATAAAACATAAAAATGGATAAAGCCCGAGCCATATATAAAGGATCCGTATCCTACACCGAGGCAGAGCTTCGCGAAAGAGAAGAACGCGAGAGACGCGCCAAGGAGGAAAGGCTCAAAGCGGAGTTCACGGCTTTCATTGAACGAATGCGACAAAAAACTCCTAATACTTGACATTTTCTCCAAATTGTGCTATAATGTCGGCGTAAAATACCCGCCGGGGTTATACGGAGAAAGTGGAATATTATGAAAATTTGTGAAAATTGTAGAGCTGAATTGAATGATGAAGCGATTTTTTGCTCTAAGTGTGGAACAAAAGCAAGTGAAACAAAACCACTAGAAGAAAAAACAATCGAAACAGAACCAATTAAAATTCACCCATCAGCAGGTGAAACTAATACACATAAAAAATCAAAAAAGAATGCTTTTATTATTGGTGGTGTGGTTGTAGCGGTCCTGATTCTAGCACTTTTGATAGTATTATTAACTAAACCTCAGACACCAGTAGTGGAAACAGTTACAATCCCTGATATCGAAAAACTAGATGTAGATACCGCTAAAACTTTGTTAGCCAACAAAGGACTTATTCCCAAGGTGGAGTATGAATTTAATAATTATTATGATGCCGGTTTGGTTATTCGCACTGTACCAGAAATTGGAAGCAATGTAGAGAAAGATACTCCTGTAACGATTTATATTTGCAAAGGGCCTTCTTATTACGAGTTACCTTCCTCTCTTGCTGCTATCTATGACATTGATGGTATAGAAGAATTTGTTTCTTGGACAGACGCGGAGGATGGTTGGGGAACAAAAGGACATACCAAAGTATGGGTTGAAAATGGATATTTATATATCACCATGTATATTGGATGTATATCTAAATACGACATTGAATTTTACGGAGATTTTGGTGACGCTTCCATTAATGACACTTTTGACAAAACCGTACCTATTGATGTAATATATGATTCAAAAAAAATAGACAATACTGGAAAAAGAACATATTTTGATTTCAAAATACCATTAAGCGATTTGGGTGTACAGAAGCCAACAAACATAAATATTAGATATTATCTAAGAGTCAACGGCGAGCGTAAAACTGGCTATGCATATTTTGATTTGACTTGGGGCCAATAACAAATAAATATTCAGAACGCCAAGAGCGTCTATCGTAATGATAGACGCTCTTTTATTTTCCTCTCCTAAAAGCGAGGTGATTCATTGTGGGAGAAGTAACCATTGATTCTATTCAGATAGAAATAGAGAGCAATTCTGCAAATGCCTCCAAGGGTTTGGATGCTCTCGCAGAGACACTTCAAAAGCTCAAGAAAAACGGCTTTTAGATAGAACAAATAAAAAACACGGCACTTATATAAGTACCGTGTTGATTTAGTTTTCATAAATATCTCCACTACCCATTTTTCTTTCCCAAACACCTTTGAGCAAGATCATTTCTTTGTTAGAAAGAGAGGCTTGAACGTCAATGATATTTTGATTGGAAGAGCCTCTGAAAAGGAGAGCTGAGCTTTTAAGCTCTTCGACAAATCTTCCGTCCACCAATACGTCAATCAGTTCAAGCAGCTCTCTTACGCTTTCTTGATTTGAAAGTGCCTTTGGTAAAAGCTCTTTGTTAAATTCAAATCCACTAAAGCACCAAATGCTTTTGTCGGGTAATTTTTTCTTAAATTGCTTTAAAAGATCTATAAGAGCTAACTGATTTTCCGGTTCGAACGGCTCTCCTCCCAAAAGAGTGAGACCATCAATAAAAGACGGGGAAGTGGCATTGATGATTTTGTCAATTTCGGCTTGCGTGAACTCATTGCCAAAATTGAAATTCCACGTTTCGGGGTTGAAGCATCCCTTGCAATGGTGTCTGCAACCACTGACGAAAAGAGAAGTTCTGACACCAGGTCCGTTCGCTATATCGTTTTCTCTTATAAGCGCGTAATTCATAAATAACCTCTGAATAACTATCCCTTGCCATTAGCAAGGGATAGATTTTTTATTAAAGATGAAGAACTCTTTCCTTGATTTCGTGAGTTCTGCCCTGATTCCAATACTGTGTACCGATATATCCGCAAGTACGACGAGCAACGTTCATAGCGGACTGATCAATGTTTCCACAGTTGGGACATTTCCAAATGAGCTTGCCGTCATCCTCAACGATTTCAATCTCACCGTCGAATCCACAAGCCTGACAGTAGTCGCTCTTGGTATTGAGCTCGGCATACATTATGTTATCATAAATGAAACGCATAACGGAAAGAACAGCGTCAAGATTGTTCTGCATGTTAGGAACTTCAACGTAGGAGATAGCGCCACCGGGAGAAAGTGCCTGGAACTTGGATTCGATACTAAGCTTCTTAAATGCATCGATCTCTTCTGTTACGTGAATATGATAACTGTTTGTGATATAGGATTTATCGGTAATACCCTTGATGATGCCAAAACGCTTTTGCAAGGATTTTGCAAATTTGTATGTTGTGCTTTCAAGAGGAGTTCCGTAAAGTGAGTAGTCAATGCATTCCTCAGCCTTCCATTTAGCTGTGTATTCATTGAGCTTCTTCATAATTTCAAGACCGAGTGCCTCGCCGTCGGGTTCTGTGAGCTTCTTTCCGTTGAGGGAAAGAACGCACTCCCAAAGACCTGCAAAGCCAAGGGAAATAGTAGAATAGCCGCCGTGAAGGTATTTGTCGATGGTTTCTCCCTTAGGAAGACGAAGGAGAGCACCGTGCTGCCAAAGGATGGGAGCCGCGTCGGAAAGTGTACCTGTAAGACGCTCGTGACGGCACTGGAGAGCTCTGTGACAAAGCTCCATTCTTTCGTCAAAGATTTTCCAGAATGTATCCATATCACCTTGTGCGGAAAGACCGATATCTACAAGGTTAACCGTTACAACACCCTGGTTGAATCTTCCGTAATACTTAGGCTGTCCGTTTTCGTCGAGGTAAGGAGTCAAAAAGCTTCTGCAACCCATACAAGTATAGCAATGTCCGTCACCGTTTTTGTCAATCTTGTTTTTGAGCATTATCTTTTCAGAGATATAGTCGGGAACCATTCTCTTAGCCGTGCATTTAGCTGCGAGCTTTGTAAGATAGTAATAGGGAGTTCCTTCTGCGATATTGTCCTCTTCAAGCACGTAGATGAGCTTGGGAAAGGCAGGAGTTACCCAAACACCCTTTTCGTTCTTAACGCCCTTATATCTTTGCTTGAGTGTTTCTTCGATAATAATGGCAAGGTCACGTTTTTCACGCTCGTTCTTTGCCTCGTTAAGATACATGAATACTGTAACAAATGGAGCTTGTCCATTTGTTGTCATAAGTGTTACGACCTGATACTGGATAGTCTGAACGCCACTTCTGATTTCTTCAAGGAGGCGATCTTCAGTGATTCTGTCAATATCTTCAGCAGAAACGTCGGTATTGATGCTGAGAAGCTCTCTTTCAACGTTAACTCTGATTTTCTTTCTGCTTATGTCTACAAATGGAGCAAGGTGTGTAAGGCTGATACTTTGACCGCCGTACTGGCAAGATGCAACCTGTGCAATAATCTGAGTGGCAATGTTACAAGCAGTAGAGAAGCTGTGAGGCTTTTCAATCATTGTTCCACTGATAACAGTGCCGTTTTGAAGCATATCCTCAAGATTAACAAGGTCGCAGTTGTGCATATGCTGAGCAAAATAGTCAGAGTCATGGAAATGGATGATTCCTTTTTCGTGAGCTTCAACTATTTCTGTGGGAAGGAGAATACGCTTTGTGATATCCTTGCTTACTTCGCCTGCCATATAGTCGCGCTGAACACTATTTACTGTAGGATTTTTATTTGAGTTTTCTTGTTTAACCTCTTCGTTATTGCATTCGATAAGGCTAAGAATCTGTTCGTCAGTAGTATTGGATTTTCTGATGAGCGTATGATTATAGCGATATGTAATATATCTTCTTGCAACGTCGAAAGCGCGTTGATTCATGATCTGATCTTCGACCATATCTTGAATTTCTTCAACGTTTAATGAACGGTTCATATGTGATGCCGCCATCTCAACGTCTTCAGCTATTCTTTTGATCTGTATTTCGGACATGCGGGCACTTGGAACAACACTTTCGTTTGCTTTTGTAACCGCTATAATAATTTTATTGGGGTCGAAAGTAACCTCTGAGCCATTTCTTTTGATTATTTTCATATTAACCTCCCTGTTATGATATATATATGATAAAATAACGAAAAATTCGACATATTAATTATAACTATATATTGTGTCTAAGTCAATAGCAAAAACAATATATTGTTATTTTTGTTAGATACATACAATTTTTTACTTTGTTTTTTGAACACTTTGTATTAATAAGAAAATTTAAGGAATTTTTAAGGTTCTTATTGTAATATAAGATGAAAAAATTATCCATTATTATTGAATTTTATTCATTTTAGTGCTATAATAAGTTGTTACAAAATATTTTATCAGGGGGCAATATGTTAGAGCTCAAAAATATAAAAAAGGTATATGGAAAGGATGAGGCTGCGGTCGAAGCTCTTAAGGGAGTCAGCATCAAGTTTCGCGAAAGCGAATTCGTTTCAATTTTGGGGCAGTCCGGATGCGGTAAGACCACATTGCTTAATATTGTAGGTGGCCTTGACCAATATACTAGTGGAGACCTTATCATTAACGGAATCTCTACAAAAAATTATAAGGATGCAGACTGGGATACATATAGAAACCACTCAATCGGTTTCATATTCCAAAGCTATAACCTTATTCCTCACCAAACTGTTCTTGCAAACGTAGAGCTTGCTTTAACACTTAGTGGTATTTCTAAAAATGAAAGAAGAAAGAGGGCTGTTCAGGCTCTTGATAAGGTTGGTCTTAGAAATCATATGAATAAGCGTCCCAATCAGCTTTCAGGTGGTCAGATGCAAAGAGTTGCTATAGCTCGTGCGCTTATCAATAATCCTGATATTTTGCTTGCGGATGAACCTACAGGTGCTCTTGACTCTGAAACAAGTATTCAGGTTATGGACCTTCTCAAGGAGATTGCTAAGGATAGACTTGTAATCATGGTTACTCATAACCCTGAGCTTGCAGAGGAATATTCAACAAGAATAATCAGTCTTCGCGACGGCAATCTCGTTGGAGATACAGATCCTTTTGAGGAAGAACCTATCGAGAGTGAACAAACTCCCGTTAAAGCTAACGTTCCTAAAAAGAAGAAGGCGTCAATGTCTTTTTGGACAGCTATGTCCCTCTCCTTTAATAACTTGATGACTAAAAAGGGAAGAACCTTCTTAACTTCCTTTGCAGGATCTATCGGTATTATCGGTATTGCATTGATTATGGCAGTATCCACCGGTGTTAATGCATATATCAAATCAATTGAAGAAAATACAATGTCTTCATATCCTCTTCAGATTCATCAAAGCACTATGAATTCAACTGCTATGATGTCTTCAATGATGCAAAGACCTTCAGTTGAAGAAAACAGAGATCCCAACAAGGTATATACAAGCCAGATTATGGTGCAGATGATGTCCACTATGACAGAGTCAGTTGCAACTAATAACCTTCAGAAGTTCAAGACCTTCCTTGATGGAAATCCTGAAATCTGGGATTATTGCTCCGATATCAAGTATTCATACTCTGCTAATTTGAATACATACATTCGTTTGGAAGACGGTACGTATAAGAATAGCTCACAGGGACTTAATGCAATGTATGAGTCCATGGGTGTTACAGGTGTATCCAAGGAAATGATGTCTTCAATGGCATCCATGATGGGTGGAGTTGGCAGCGTTACAGGATGGACTGAGCTTATAGGCTCTACTGAAAACATTATGAAGGAATATGAGCTTGTTGACGGTAAATATCCTACGGCAAGCAATGAAATCGTCCTTATAGTTGACGAAAACAATCAGATTTCCGACTATACTCTCTACGTTCTCGGTATTCGCGATTTCGCCGAGGTTGAAGAGTATATGAAGCATGCAATCGAGGCTCATCTTGCAGGAAAGGAAAACACATACGTAATTCCAGCCTCTGAATATACCTTCGATGAAATCTATGATTTTGAATTCAAGGTGCTTCTTGACAGTGACCATTTTGTTATCGATAGTGGAAAAATTAGAAAGCTTGATTCAAGTAACGAAAAAGACCTCGAAACCTTGAACAGCCGTCTTGAAAATGCTATGAAGCTTAAAATTGTCGGTATCGTAAAGCCCGTGGACGATTCAATGAATATGTCTAATATCGGTACTATCGGTTATATGTCCAAGCTTATGACTGACGTTATCGCAAAGGGAAATAGCAGTGACGTTGTCAAGGCGCAAATTTCCAATCCTGAAGTTGATATGTTTACAGGAATAAGATTTGATTCAAAGGGCTATACTCTTGATGATATTCCGATTTTGAAGGAGCTTATCAACGTATTGCCTTCAACAGATACGTCATTCATTCTTGAATACGTTCTTGAAATGTTTGAGCTTAGCTCTCTTACCGAAATAATTAAGCAATATATTCCTACTGATTCAACTTCACTTGCCAATATGATTCTTGATTATATAAATAAGGATAAAATAACAACTAATACCTATGGTGGCAACCTTAATAAGCTTGGTTATATAGACGTTAATAATCCCAGCTCTATTTCCATTTATCCCAAGGATTTTGAGTCAAAAGAAAAGATAAATCAGATAATTTCCGAATATAACTCCGTTCAGAATGACGATGATAAAATCCTCTATACAGATACTGTTGCGTTGCTTATGAATTCAGTAACAACAATCGTTGACGCAATTTCTTATGTACTTATTGCATTCGTTGCAATTTCTCTTGTGGTTTCATCAATTATGATTGGTATCATCACATATATTTCTGTTCTTGAAAGAACAAAGGAAATTGGTATTCTTCGTGCAATCGGTGCATCTAAGAGAGATATCGGAAGAGTATTTAATGCCGAAACTCTGTTCGTTGGTTTGGTTGCAGGTATTATAGGTATTGTGTCCTCACTTGGATTGATAGTAATTATCAACATAATCCTTTATCACTTTACCGAAATCGCATCACTTAAGGCAGCTCTTGATCCTCTTGCGGCAATAGTACTTATTGTTATTAGTATGGCTCTTACCTTTATTGCTGGTTTGTTGCCCTCTAAAACAGCTTCTAATAAGGATCCTGTTATCGCTCTCAGAACCGAATAAAATAGAAAGACGGTATTTCAATGAAAAGATTTTTGTTTAATCTTGGAAACAAGATAAGAGCATTTTTCTATGGAAGAAATGGTTTTGATACTCTTGCCAAGCACGCGATTATTGCCGCTCTTGTTTTTGCGCTACTCAGTGGATTTAATTTTCACATGATCGTAAAAATGATATTGACCGCTATAAGCTATGCTTTGATGATCTACTCTTACTTCAGAATATTATCGAAGAATATCTATAAAAGGGTGCAGGAGGAGCGCAAGTACACAGGAGCTCTTAAAATGACCAAGACCAAATGGCAGCAGAGAAAAACGCATAAGTTTTTCAGATGTCCCAAATGTAAAACATGGCTTAGAGTTCCACGCAAAAGAGGAAAAATCACCATCACTTGTGTAAAATGCTCAACTAAATTCGATAAAAGAACTTAATATTTACGAAACGGCGGACAATATCCGCCGTTTTTGTATTATTTTAATGATTTTCGAAAAAATAGATAGTGGAGGTGATAAATGTGTGCACTGCATTAACGACGAGCTTTAGTAATCATTTGTTTGGAAGAACCCTGGATCTTGAAAGAAGATATGAAGAGAGTGTTGTTATAACACCCAGAGATTATATATTTAAATACAATTCTTTGCTTATTGAAAGAAGACATTTTGCCATTATAGGTATGGCAACGGTTATGAATGACTATCCACTCTACTATGATGCAACAAACGAATATGGATTAAGCATTGCGGGACTTAATTTTGTTGGTAATTCCCATTATAGAAAAGAATCTAAAACCAAAATAAACTTAGCGCCCTACGAATTGATCCCGTATCTTCTTGGAAAATATAAATCGGTGGATGAAGTTGAATTTAATCTTAATAAAATAAATTTGATTGATAAATCCTTTGATTCGAAATTGCCCAATGCGCAGCTTCATTGGATGATATCGGATAAAAAACGGTCGATTACTGTTGAGTGTGTTAAAGAGGGGATGAAAATTTATAAAAACAAGGTCGGAATACTAACAAATAATCCGCCATTTGATTACCATCTTATGAATCTAAATAATTATTTGAATATAAATAACAAGTCAAATCTAACGGAATTTGCAAAATCAATAAATGTATCGATTTATAGCAAGGGAATGAGTGGGATAGGATTGCCCGGTGATAATTCATCCATGTCCAGATTCGTAAGATGCGTTTTTCACAAATTTACTTCTGTGGTGCCAAATGACAATGTTGCTTCAGTGACTCAATTTTTTCATGTGCTCGGTTCAGTGGCTCAGGTAGAGGGAAGTGTAGTTAATGAATCAAAATGCGATAGAACGCAATATATGAGCTGCTGTGATATGGACTCGTGCATTTATTACTATAAAACCTATAATAATTTCCAAATTAATGCTATAAATATGAGTAAAGAGAATCTAGATGCAAGTTCGTTGATATCCTATAAAATGAATGACGTTCAAAAAATCAATTATATAAATTAATGACGGCAAATGCCGTCATTTTTTTGTAACCATAATACTTTAAACTAATATACTTATTAAAAAGTAAGGAGGTGTAATATGAAAATCTTGTTTTTAGGCGGAGATTTAAGGCAAAAATATGCATTCGAATATATGGAAAGCCTTGGATACAGATGCAAGTTGTTTATGGATTTTGAGCTGAAAGAAGAGATTGTTAACGAAATATCTTTTTCTGACGCAATAATTTTTCCCTTGCCGATTACCAAGGACGGTTCTACGTTGAACGTTATGTCCAAGGATAAGATATACCTTTCTCAAATAATTGACATTTTGCCGAAAGGCATTTTGATATTAGGTGGTAATATTCCCCAAAGCTTTATTGAAATCTGTAATTCTGAAGGCTATAAAATAATAGACTATTATGAAAGTGAAGCATTTAAAATAAGCAATGCGTTATTGAGTGCCGAAGGGGCTATATATTATGCTATGGATAAGATTTCCAAAACTATATACGGATCTAAAATTGCGATATTCGGATTTGGACGAATAGCAAAAATATTGGCATATATGGCAAGATCCCAAGGAGCTGAAATAACAGTTTTTGCAAGGAGTGATTTGGATAGAGTATGGAGCAATATAATAGGCTTCGAAACGATAAAGATATGTGATCATTCAATTGATTTGCCTTTGGATATGCAATATGATTTCGATATAGTTTTCAATACAATACCATCCAATATCATGAACGAGAGCTTCATCTCACGACTGCCGAAATCAGCTGTAATAATCGACCTTGCGTCCTCACCGTACGGTATAGACCGTTCTTTAGTCGAAATTTATGAATTAAATTATTACCGTGAATTAGGAATACCGGGAAGATATGCACCTAAAAGCGCAGGACATATAATGGCTAAAACACTAATTAATATACTTGAACAGGAGAAAAATTTATGATAGGATTTGCAATAACGGGATCGTTTTGTACGATATCAACGAGTGTGCACTTAATGAATGAGCTTGTGAACAAGGGGAATGAAATACTACCCATCATGAGCTATAATGCTTTTGATATGGACACAAGATTTGGCAAAGCAGAGGAAATCAGAGAGGGAATAGAGAAGATTTGCGGCAAACGAATCATACACACAATTGTTGATGCTGAGCCATTGGGCCCTAAAATTAATTTAGAGGCACTAGTTATATGTCCATGTACCGGAAACACCTTAGCAAAGATAGCTAACGGTATAACCGATACGCCTGTATGTATGGCTGCAAAGGCACATCTTCGCAATGATAAACCGTTAGTGATAGCTCTTGCAAGCAACGACGCACTTTCGGGAAATCTTCAAAATATAGCAAAACTGCTTTTGAGAAAGAACGTCTATTTTGTACCCATGATGCAGGATGATCCTAATAGTAAGCCTCATTCTTTGGTTTCCGATTTTGCGCGCTTGAATGAAGCCATAGAAAAAGCACTTATAGGAAAACAGATACATCCGTTATTTGAATAAAAAACCTCCGTAGATTTTCTACGGAGGTTGATTATTTATACAAACATGTTGATGAAATTCTTATAAGCTTCGAGCTTAGCTGTCATTTCATCCTTGCTGCTTCCTGAAAGCAAATAATAGAATTTGATTTTGGGCTCTGTGCCGGAGGGACGAGCAATAATAACGTCGTTGTTTTCCATCTTAAAGGAAATAACGTTAGAGGAGGGAAGATTTGTGCTAACAACGTCTCCTGTTACTCTGTTTGAAATAGTAGCCTTCAAGTAATCACCGATCTCAACGATCTTGTTGTCGGCAATTGACTCAGGAGCATTATTTCTGAGAGTGTTCATGAGATTAGCCATCTTTTCCTTGCCGTCAATACCTTCCATGTAAAGCTCCTGGTTGGCCTCAAGGTAATAGCCATACTTTTCATAAAGACCGTTCAATGCATCGAAAAGGGTCATGCCCTTAGCATGATAGAAAGCAGTCATTTCGCAAATAAGCATTGTAGCAACAACGGCATCCTTGTCGCGAGCGTAAGTACCCTTCAAATAGCCGTAGCTTTCTTCAAAGCCGAAGAGATAAGCAGCATCTGCACCCTCAAGCTCATAGTTCTTGATAACCTCACCAATAAACTTAAAGCCTGTAAGTACATTGTGAAGCTTAACGTTATGAGCCTGGCAAATCTTTGATACAAGCTCAGTTGAAACTATGGTTTTAACTGCATAGGGATTGTTGGGCATTGTGCCTGTTTCTTCATACGCTGTAATGATATAATCGATAAGAAGAGCGCCCATCTGGTTGCCTGAAATAGTAACGAATTCGCCTGCAGTATTTTTAGTAACAACACCAACTCTGTCGGCGTCGGGGTCAGTTGCGATTACAAGTGTGCTTCCAACGTTGTTGGCAATTTCAACACCAAGCTCAAACACCTCAGGATATTCGGGATTTGGCTTTTCAACAGTGGGAAAGTTACCGTCAATTTCCATCTGCTCCGGAACAACATAAAGATGCTCAACTCCACATCTTGAAAGAATATCAGGAATGAGTCTATAGCCTGTTCCGTGGAGAGGGGAGTAAACTATCTTAAGATCATCAGCTACCTTTCTGATGGCCTCGGGATTAACGAGCTGCTTGATAACTGCGTTAAGATATTTTTCATCCATATCCTGATCAAGGATAATGATTTCTCCCATTTCAACTGCCTTGTCAAAATCTGCATATTTTACGTCGTTGAAGATGTCAATCTTCTCGATCTCAGCAGAAACAGTTTTGGCATGCTCGGGGGGGAGCTGTGCACCGTCTTCCCAGTATGCCTTATAGCCGTTATACTCCTTGGGATTGTGGGAAGCAGTGATGTTGATACCTGCAACACACTTAAGCTCTCTCAAAGCAAATGAAAGCTCGGGAGTAGGTCTGAGTTCATCAAAAATATATGCCTTGATTCCGTTGGCTGCAAGAACACTTGCAGAAATTCTTGCAAAAAGCTCGGAATTGTTTCTTGAGTCGTATGCAATAGCAACGCCGTCGCAAGCTCTTTCTTCTTTGATAATGAGGTTAGCAAGACCTTGAGTAGCCTGAGCAACAGTGTGCTTGTTCATAGCATTAGTACCAACTCTCATCTTGCCGCGAAGACCGGCAGTTCCAAATTCAAGGGATGTGTAGAATCTTTCCTTAATTACGTCATCGTTTGAGGAAATCTCTTCAAGCTCTTTCTTTTCATCAATTGAAAGCTTGTCAGATTCTAACCATTTAAGATATTCCTGTCTGTAAAGTTCCATTGTTTGCAACCCTTTCTTAAAATATATTAGCGATTTTTGTATTCCTTAAGTGCGCAAGCGAGCTGATCGGGGCAGGAGGTAGATCTGGGGCCACACTTGATACCCTCAAGTCTTTTAATAGCCTCATCAACAGTCATACCTGCAACCAAAGCGGCAACACCCTGAGTGTTACCGGAGCATCCACCGGTGAATTTTACGTTATCGATAACGTTATTTTCATTGATTTCAACGTCAATTTGTCTTGAGCAAGTGCCCTTTGTAGAATATGTGATATGTTCCATTTTTATTTCTCCTTGTTGTTCTTTTTAGATTTTTTGTTAGTCATTAATTTTTGTGTGGCAGCAGAGATTGATTTCAATATTCTTGTGAAATCGATTTGGGATTTCTTTTCTACTATGCACGAAGGATCACCAACGTGATAGTGCTCAAGAGAGGTTTCAAATCCCTTTCTGCGAAGTGAATTAATGGTGTAATTGTTTATCAAATGAAGAATTACCGCAAATACGGGAACACCAATTACCATTCCGAATATACCGAAGAGACCACCCATTGTAATGATAGCAATAAGTGTAGCCAATGAGCTGATATTGATCTTGTCACCGATGATGTTGGGGCAAATGATATTTCCGTCGATCTGCTGAACAACAAGTATCAAAACAACAAACAAAATCACCTTTTCGGGTTGAGTAAGCAATACCAAGAATGCGGCGGGAATGCCACCGATAAACGGTCCAAGAATAGGTATTACGTTAGTAACTGCAATAATGGTCGCAAGCAAGAGGGGATTTGCAAACGAGAATGCATTGAACAAGATATAGGTTATAATTCCAACTATCAATGCATCGAGAAGCTGACCTTCGATAAATCCACCAAATGATCTGTCAAGCAAAGTGCCAAATCTTATGATGTATCTCACTTGAGACGGAGCTAAGAAGCTATTGAGGAATCTTCTGAAATATGCCTTGAATTTTTCCTTTGAGATGAGCATATAAATTGCAACGAAAATTCCAAGCAAAATATTCTTAACAAGATTGAATATTGACGAGCCGAACGACATAATGTAACCCATCAAGGATACGAAGCCGTCAGATGCCAAAAGCTTTGTTATATCAAAGGCAGCGGTGTTATTTTCGGCAGAATCCATCATAGAGTCCTGCAAAATATCAGAGAAGTCACCCTCAACGATATTGTCGAGCCAAGGGAAGTTTGCGCGAATAGTCTCAACGAATGCCTGGGGATCTAAGCGCTGAGTGGAATCAAATATAGAAAACTCATCCATAAGAAGATTTACTCTGGCAGCAAAGAGTGTTGCCGCGGACTCGTAGTTTACGATGTAAGTATCCCAAAATGATCGAAGTGTAGCAACCAAGTTAGGGATAAGCATTGTGATAATGCAAACTATAAGGCATATAGCCAATGCGAAAATGAGAATTATAGATATGAGTCTTCTTAAAGAAAAGCTTTTAATCCATTTGAATACTCTTCTTTCAAGAAAGGTAATAGCGGGATTTGACAAATATGCAATAACAAAGCCAATTGTTATTGGGGCAACAATTTCAGAAAATTCACTTATAAACTCTTGCAAAGATCCGTTTATACAAGTATACACAAGACCAAACGCAAGGATAATGATGGCAACAACTATAAGAGTTGACGTTATTGTCTTTTTGTTATTTGATAACCATTCACCCATAATGCTTCTCCTTTCTACAAAGTATAGTTATACGTATATATTATAAATAAAAAAGGTACTTTAGTCAATAGATATTCAAAGGAATATATTGAAAATTATTAAAAATTATGATATTATTAATAAAAAGTATATTAACGGAGTGATTTGATGTATTGGCAAAAAGAAAAAGCATTTGCAAAAATCAATCTCTATCTGGATATTGAGAAAAAGAGGGAAGATGGCTTTCACGATCTTTTCACTATTATGCAAATGGTTGATTTTTATGATGACGTGACCGTAACCTTGACACATGAAAAGGGAATAACGTTCACAATGAAAAACGCGCCTGTTGACGTTCCAACTGAGAAAAACTTAGCATACATAGCGGCAAAAAAGTTTTATGAAAGTCTTGATTTTGTGCCCAATGGTGGTGCAGATATAGAAATATATAAAAGAATACCTATGGCTGCAGGACTTGCCGGTGGAAGCGCAGATGCAGCTGCAGTGTTGAGAGCCTTGAACTACCTTTATGGCAAGCCTTTTATGCTTGAAGACCTTTGCAAGCTTGGTGCAACGCTTGGGTCGGACGTTCCGTTTAACATTGTTGGTGGTGTTCAGCTTTGCCGTGGCAAGGGCGAGAATATGTATAGAACCTATGGAATTCGGCATTACAATCTTTTGATTGCATACGGTGGGGAAAAGCTCTCTACGGCAGATCAGTATAGAAAGCTTGATAAGATGTATAACGATTTTAAGGATTATCCTATCAAGGAGAAATTCCATCAGGCATATATTGGTTTTGAAACAGGAAGATGCTCTGAAGCTTTTGGTGGCATGTATAATGTTTTTGAATCACTGTACGAAAATGATGAAACCTTTAAAACGATAAAGGAAATTATGTATAGAAATGAAGCCAAGGTTGCAATGCTTTCGGGTAGTGGACCTGCTATTTTTGGCATATTTCCTAATTCCTTTTATGCTGAAGATGCTCAAGCCGAGTTGAAAAAGCAGGGAATAGAATCATATATGTGCAATCCCATAAATAAAACATATGAATACATCTTACCAGGAGAAGATCCTTCGAGAGGTATCTGAGAAATAAAAAGCATACGACTTTGGTCGTATGCTTTTTTTGAATTTGGAAGCGACTCGATTGCTTGATTTAGCATTTGATGAAGTATTTCACATTAAATTTAAAAGTCAACAGAAAAATAAAAAAGTACTTGACAACAATAAAACATTGTGATAATCTAATAATAGAAAATCTAAAAAGTCGGACGCGACGAAGATAAAAAACTGAATAATGTACTGCGTTGAGTTATTAAATAGGGGGAAAACACCCCTTAACCTTAACGCTATGCAATTATACAAAATGCCGTGTTTTGTAATAATCCGAATAAATTGAAAACCTTTTGAGGTTTTCTTCTCGTTGGATTATACAAAACATCTACATTTTGTAAGTGAGGCAGGCGAAGGCTTGAGCTTTGAATCTGCCGAACGGTTAATTGCATTTCGATATTGGGGAAGAAATCTAAATAATACTAAATTTAAACAGGGAATTTTATTCCCTGTTTTTTTATTTAATTTAATAGCTAAAGGGATTTTATCTCGTTGTGTTTCGACACAACGAGATTTTTTAATTTATGCAGAAACATAGGAGGGTAAAAAATGATTTACTGCACAAACAAAACATTTATTAAGGTATTCCGTGTTAACGATTACGGAAAAGTAAAGGTGTGTGAAGGTGGCACATCTGAAAGGCTCGAAGGAGATAATTCTTATCGTAAATCCTATTGGAAGGTAATCCTTCGTGGAGAAGCTCTTAAGAATATACCAGTTGCAGCTGGTAGTACCATTGAGGCAAGACGCTTCAAAATCGAAGCAACAATTGACGAAAAGCACAAGGAAAGAGGACCTGTTGCAACAATCATATTGTACGAAGGTGAGGTTGTGAATAATGAAACAAAATGAACTTAATTATTATGAACTTATTGAGTTTCTTCGTTCAGTACATGAACATTTGCTTGATATTGAAGGCGATAGCTTAGTTATACCTAAGAAGCATCAACCTTACGTTAAAGATGTTGTTCACGAATGCATTGGTGAAATCATCATGATGCTTTGTTGTATTGATACAATTATTAATCCTGAATTACTTACTGATGATTGTAAACAAGATACGGTTGTAAATCACGATATAAAGGAGCAAAACAATGAGTCAAAACAAGAAAATCAAAATTGAATTTACATTAACGGAAAAAGAGTTCGAGTTTTTCAAAAATGATATTCAAATATTGGGCGAAGATGCAGCTATATTGTGTGCATCAGCTCATGTAATGAAAAAAGAAAAATCAGGTTATTTTGCCGAAGCTATGATGTGTTTTAATATTCTTCGTCAGTTGGGTGTTGAAGGTTTAAGATCTGAAGAAGAATTTATTGCAGAATTGCGAAATGCTTCAGGATTAAATGTGTCTGACGTTTAAATGTCAATATAAAAATAAGCCGATGCGCACGGTTTATAAATAAAAACTATCATAAGGAAGTGATGTTATGAGATTTATCTCTTTTCTCTGACTACACAAAGGAGAGTGAATAAATGAAACGAGGAAAATCCAAATTGGGATTTAAGAACGTAATCACCACAATCACGGCTGTGCTTGTCTTCATTACAGCCCTGGCTTCAGTTATGACGTTGTTGGGTGGAAACAACGTGAATAACGTGAATACACCGAAAGACATAACGGTGAAATTTTTGCCGGGTGACGTATGGCTTGAAGACGGCAGCACAATGGGTGCATGGGTGTGGAACGATTACGGTGTGCCGCAATCAAAATTTATTGTGGCATCTGATGAGGACGGTGACGATGTTTACGAAGTAACGTTCTCAGAAGAGTATACAAGCATACTCTTCGTCGATCTTGTGCCGAACGCGACTGAGCTTGGCACGGATTGGAAAAATAAACGAGATCAGAGCGCGAATCAGCTTGTAGATGATGAGCTGTTCTATCATGTTTATGCAAATTCTTGGGAGGAATCACCGGTATTGAAATTTGTTCGAACAAATTCTCCGGTAACCGTGTATTTTAATGCAAGTAATTCTCCATGCTTTAAAGCGCCTCAAGTTTATTGTTTTGATAAATACAATAAATCTCCGGCAGAGTTTATTACAATGACACAAATTGGTGGTGCACGTTTTACCGTTACAATTCCCGAGGGATTCACTCACATTATTTTCATCGATTATTTTGATGATGGTGAATATGGAAGTTGGGAAAATATCGGCTTCCAATCAGAAGATTTAATAATTCCAAACGATGAGAACGTTTACTTTAGTAGTGTAACGTTAGAATGGTCTTCATCGTTTGAGTAAGTGAAAAGAAAGGAAAATTTTATGAGAATTACAACTAAAACAAAAAATTTGCTTAAGAAGGTAGGTATTATCCTTCTTTGTGTTATCGTGGTCGGTTTGGTTGCATCTACAATTGTAGGTGCTCAGGATGAATCCGATTACAAGACAGTTAATTTGTCCTGGGACGTTGGTGGCATCAATGACACCGGTGTTTACGACAAGGAAATCGAAGATAGCATTTACACAATGAAGCGTCTCGATTGTACTGATATTCATCTTGTAGCCGATTTCAATTCAGATATCTCTTACAAGGTTTTTTTCTATGATGAAAATGATACATTTCTCACAATGGTAACAAATGAGGGACTTGAGCTTCTTATTGAGAACGAAGAGTTTCCCGGTAATGCCGCAGGTGTTAGAATTGTTATCACTCCCAATTCCGATGAAAACGGTGAAATTGGTCTTTTTGAAAAGTATGAATATGCGAATCAGTTGACCGTAAAAGTTCGTACTGAAGAAGCAGACGACTAAAATTATAGGCGAGGTTACTCCTCGCCTATTTTAGAAAGGAGAATCTGATGATTAAGAAATTGTTAATCTTTGCAGCTGTTATCATTTTAATGCTTTCGGTATTTGTTGTTAATGTATCTGCTTATGATTGTGGTTTAAATGGACACGAAATGGTATTTGGCGATTTCGTATTACCAACGTGTACTACACAAGGTTACGAAATAAGTCGATGCAAGTATTGTGATTACAAAACTTACTCCAATTATGTTCCATCTTTAGGACATTCATTTATTAATGGAACGTGTTCAACTTGTGGTGAAATATACACTTCCCATACTCATTCATATGTTGCAACTGTTATAAAAAATGCAACATGTACTAGTAATGGTATTAAAAAGTATCAATGTAGTGATACAACCTGTGGAGATTCATACACAGTAACAATTTATGCTACTGGACACAAAATGGTATATAGCGATTTCGTAAATCCAACGTGTACTACACAAGGTTACGAAATAAGTCTATGCATGTATTGTGATTATCAAAAATATTCAAACTATGTTGAACCATTAGGTCATGACTTTAGTGGATTATATTGTTCTAAATGTGGTTATCAACGAGAAATAGATTGTAGTGTAGAAGGACACGAAATGGTATATAGCAATTTCGTAAATCCAACGTGTACTACACAAGGTTACGAAATAAGTCGATGCAAGTATTGTGGTTACGAAACTTATTCTAATTATGTGGATGCTCTTAAACACTCGTATTCATATGTTGTAATTATTGAACCAACGTGTAAAACTTTTGGTGCTGAACAATTGCAATGTGAATGCGGGGCTAAAGGTGATACAAGGACTATTGCAAAATTAAATCATTCCTATTTCTCGGGTGAATGTACAAATTGTGGAATGTTAGAAGGACAAAATCCAAACATTCCTAGGTTTCCAAATGTTGATATTACGAAATATTCCTTTGTTATGGACGACTTGAATAAGGACTCTACATTCGATACTTCAAAATATCCAGTAACAGCATCAGAGCATACTATTAATGTATTTCAAGTAGCTGAGTCATCAAGTGGACAATTGTTTTTGTACGTATATAATCCGATAACAAATGGAATCAAGCTTGATGCTTCTTACATAAATATGTCTACTGAAATTTATGAGAGTAAGAATCCGACATATAAATTCTATTCTTTAACAAAGCTTAGTGAAAGTGAACAGTTCACAAAATATCTTGTGAATGATTTTAAAGTCAAATCTGCTTCATCAAGGTATTATAATATCGTCTGCATTTATACACCATACAATGCAAAAATTCATGAACCTGCAAAGCAGAGTGACGACATAAAGAATTATGTCGGTGTGCCTGTTGCTAAGTGTTTTCAAGCTGTAACGAAAAACAATGTTACAACTTATTGTTGTATGAAAATTGATTATGTTGATGTTGATATTTCAGCTGTAGGTTTTATACGCTATCCTGATGAAATATTTCCACAACATGATACTAATACTGATGCTCATTTTATAGCTTTCAAAGCTAATAATTTTGACGTAAAAAAGGTATATGATGCCACTGTATATTATAGTTATCATACTTACTATTTATATGCCGATGGATCATATTCTAATGAGAGTATAGGAAAAACAAAATGGGAACATCTTGAAGTCAAATATGATGAAGTTGGTAGTAACGAAGGCGGTGGATTTTTAGGCTTGGGTCTTTTAACTTCAAGGGTCTATACTTGGAATAGAATAATGACAATCGAAGAATTTCAAGAAAATACTGATGATCTGAAAAACGGAGAACTACACTTTGTAGGTGAAGATGCTTTATCTGAAGCACAGTTTGTTATCAGATACTTGGAAACTCCATATACATATTTCTATTCTCAACCTTTTGGCGGCGCTCTTACTATTTCTGAGACAAAAACTGTTGTTGAAGGTGTTACAATTTTAAGATTAAAATTTGCGACACCCGAAGGTGTTTTCAACCTTGGTGTTGTAGCCGATATTGTATCTGATGACGGAAAGCCTGATTTTGAGGTAACTCCCGAAACTAATGTTAAAGAAAATATTGAGGATATAAAGCAATTTTTTGGTGATAATTGGGACACAATTGAAACTATTTTAGCAATCTTCTTTATAGTTGCATTGGTCGTTGTAATCATTCTTTTAGTTACATATTTCAAGTCACATAGCTTGTCAAATGCCTATGTAGACGTTCTCAAAGTACTTAAAGGCAAGAAGCATAACCGTTCAAAAAGAGTTTATCGTAATAAGCACCGTTCATACGAAAGAAAATCATACAAATACAAGAAAGGAAAAAAGTATTATGTTCAAAAGCCAAAAAGAAAAACACGCGTACAAACAAGGTATAAAAAAAGGTCGTAAAGGCGGCAAAGTGTGGTATAGCCGTAAGAAGTCAAAAAAGAAGAAAATAAAAACTCCCAAAAATGGCGCATACAATATGTTCGGCAGAGTCAACGAGAATCGAGTTGACGACCGTCATGGTCCTGTAGTTTTTTGGGATGGTGATGTGGAATTTTAATATTACAATTTATGTTAAACTTCTTGAATAAGTACAAAAGGATAATCTATATCCTTTTGTTTATGCTAACTATATTCATTGTGGGGTATCTGATATATACAGTTAGGAGTCTATTATGAATCAATTTTTTATAAGACGAAAGCTCGACTATAGGCATATAATTTGCACGTTAATCACGTTGATTAGTCTTGTTTTAGGCATATACTTTCCAAATTCATTGCCAAGATTAGCTGAGTCTTTAAGAGATATTGGCACTTCAGTTCTATATTACATAATTGAATACGGTAGCAATATGGAAAATACGATTGAGGCAACGATTATGTTGCCTCAATCCTGGAAGTTCGCAGCTGAGATTTGGAAACCAATATCGTTCTTGCCTTCATCCTGGGACGAGTTTTTGTCATTTTGGAGTGCATTTTGCGACATTGTCTTTAATGAGTATAACTTCCTGGCATATTGCAAGGAAGTACGTATATTCATATATAACGTGTCAAGGGCAATAATGTTGCTATTTCCTCTATTTGTATTTTTTGTATTAAGGATTAGCTCATATAAGGACAAGCATTGCTGCGAACGTGGAAAAAAATCAAAGCAGCTTGTTATATTCGAAAGATTTTATAAAAAGAGAATATATCCTGTTATTACCTGGATAAAAGAATTTGTAAAATTTGTGTCAGAGCATAGCTATTATCTTTATTCCTGGCTTATCATCTGGCTTATGCATTTTAATCTTATATCCATCTTTATATCCTTTATAGCATTTTATTTCTATCTATGCGCTTCCTGGGACTTTATAGGTATATATACACAATTACTTAAGCTTCAGCTTGATCTGACACCAATGATACGATTCTTGCCCTTGTTTATATGGGTATTGCTCTTTGTGTTGGTTTATGACAGCATTTGTCGAGCGATGGCATATTCTAACTTATATCAAGCGGAAAAGGCAAATACGGCGGTTCTGAGCGAACGAGGAGTGTCCACGGTAGTGTTCGGTGAAATGGGAGTAGGTAAGACACAGCTTATAACCTCTTTATCTATTACAGCAGAAATTAAGCTATTCTGTGATATGTTCAACACAATGCTCAAATACGACCATTTTTTTCCGAACTTTCCGTGGCAAACATTCCGCGATGAGCTTAAACTCCGTATTGGACGACGCGAGATATATAATTTGGCATCGTGTCGACAATGCATTTCGAGATGGGGGGAAATATTCGAATATATAACTTCACATTATACTCTTGAAGAGTATAAGCTTTTGCTTGAACGTTATCCTGGAATGGTTGATAGAACTCTTGGATATGATTATGAGCATTATCGGACAAGCTACAATGACGAGCTTAAGATTACAAAGTTGTTTGAAGCTGCCGAAGAATATGCTTGTGCTTACTATGTCTTCACTATTGAAACAACGTTGATATATTCCAATTATTCAATTCGTCTTGATTCTATCCTTCACGATATAGGCAATATGCCATTACGAGATAATGACCTATTCCACCGTGATCCGAAGCTCCAGGAGTCATATTCTCGTCATGCACATATCATTGATATGAATATGATTCGACTTGGTAAGCAGATTCTGAAGGACGGAGAAAAGTCAAAAACTCTTATGCCTGGTGTCTATGTTATATCTGAGATCGATAAGGAACGTAAGAATATGCTCGAACTTAAGGAAACTAAAATCAACGTTGATGAGGCGAATCAGAAGAACGATTTGTTTAATGCCGGTATTATGATGAGCCGACATTCAAACGTTGTTGATTTTATCCCGGTAATATATTTCTTTTTTGACTTGCAACGTCCTGAGGCTTGGGGAGCTGGGGGAAGAGAACTCGGTGAAGTTATTTACATATCAGATAAGTCTGATATGTCTCCTGTGCTACCGTTTTTTTCGCCTTATTGGATTACACAAGGCATCTTTTCAATTATCCGCGATAAATGGAACGACTTCTACCAGGAGTATATATATAACCGTTCTGATGAAACGTTGTTTGTTTACTTAGTAAAAAACATAATGTCCGCTATCGGTAATCATTACGATAAAATCGAAGGCTTGTTCGGTATGCAAACTCAAACATTAGAGATTCAAAGCGGACGTCTTGACGGTAACGTCAAAAATGATAAATGGCGATTACTCGCAAAAAAAGACCGTTCTAATCGATATAGAACGGACTGTTTGAAGGGAGTATTTGAGAGCCACAATCATTATCACATGCATATTGACGACTTTAGGCAATATTGCAGCATTCTCGCAACATCCGAAGAGCTTGGATATCAGAGGAGCTTCTTCCAGGATGACATTAAGAAAATGAAAGGAACTAATTAATATGTTATTCACTTGTATCGTTAGAAAAAGAGTTATTGTTGAAGCTGATTCATTGGAAGAAGCTGAAGAAGTGTATCATAATGAGGATTCAATAGTAGAAGAAGAATCTCTCGAAAGAATAAGAAAAATGACAAATAGTGAAAAAATCTATTTTGGAATTTATGATGAATAAAAAATCCCACCTCAAAAGAGGTGGGTTGAGAAGTCTACCCCTAAGGCCATAGGTTCTTCTCCGTCGTCGCGCAATAGCCGACGCTTCCCACAAAGGGAGTGGCCTTGTAATTATATCATAGGAGGATAAATATGTCAAGTGTAAATTATAGTCTTAAACATAAGGGAATTCGATTAATTTCTTCAGATGAAGCATGGGTTTATACTAAAAAAGGTAAACCGAAGCCAAATCCCAAATATCATCATGTCGGGGCAATCGATATGAAATGTCCTAATATAATATTATCAACAAAACCAAATAAAAAACCAAAATATAGAGGAGATGTTTGTGACTTAAATAATGTTTGCAAATCTCAAATCATTGATTATTTTTTTGGTGATAATGGTAGACGAAATGCTAAGTATAAAGCATATTTCGTAATTCCAAAAAAATCAAAAAAATAAATTTTCATGAGTGCGCGCCGGTAAAATTCTTGGCGATGCCAAAGCGAGGAGCTGGTTCGCCAAGAATTCCGCCGCACACTCTAAAGAACCAAAATAATTTTGGTTAGGGTGGGAACCCACATATCCGGGAGGGAATTATTCTCTCTCTTTAAAAAACGCGCCCGAGCACCAATGGGGAACACAGGGCGCAAAGTAATATCCGATAGGGTAATCCTTTTGTCTAATTTCGAATAGTAGATAGTTTTCCCTGTGGAAAACCTTGTTTTCCATAGGGTAAACTATGCGCCGTAAGGCGGGAGAAAGGACAAAAGAAAATAGAGGCACAAACAATGCCCGACAGTTCCTCAATCAAAGATATTTCAGAAAGGACAAAAAATACTATGCCAAGTATAGAAAAAGTAATAGTAAAGGCGCGATATTGGTGGTTCGTCTTGTATCCTGAATCAGCGCGAGAGGATTGGAGAGAATGGCTGCAGTCAATCGGCTTGCCGTTCGCCGTATCTCCGCTACACGATAAAGACATTAATCCCGACGGTACGGAGAAGAAACCGCATTATCACATCATTATCGCTTTTAACGGTCCTACTACATATCAGAACGTTAACAAAAATATTTGTGAGGTTCTCGGACAACCTCACCCACAGTATCTATTTGCGGTAAAAGGTGCATATAGATACTTAACACATGCTGATAATCCCGAAAAGTATCAGTATGATCCTAAAGAAATCGAGCTTCGAAACGGATTCGACGTTGCAGAGTTCTGCGAGATGACAATAACCGATGAAGATAGATTGTACCAAGCACTTGAAGACGTTATCTTTTCAAATGGTTTTACCGAATTTTTCGAAGTTATTGTTCATCTTAAGCAAGAAGGATATTTCGAAATGCTATCTTTCTTCAGAAGACATTCAGTATATTTTAGAGAATTGATAACGTCAATTCGTTATGCTCAGAGAATGGCAAAAGCCGTCATAAAAGAGGAAAAAGAAGACAATTCCGAAGAAAAAGACGAAAAATAGCCGCTTTAAGTATTTAAATATTACTACGACTATCCCATACGAGTGACTTGTGACATCTCTCTTTTGCACAAAAGAGAAGGGGAACAGTTTGTGCAACTCTTACAAAAATAGTCACGAGTATGGGATAAGTCTTAAAATTGAAACTTTGTTGGAAAAATACGTAGAAAGGAAATTTATTATGACAAGAAAAAAGAAAAATTCCACTCGAAAGTGGAATAGAACACATTTTTTTCAAAATGAGAAAAAACCTGAAAATACAAGGGGTAAATTTAGAGAACATCCTGCATTGATTTTTGAGCAATCTGGAAATCAATATAAAGCAATTATATTTACGTCAAATAAAACAACTAACGGTGTAAAAAATATAAAATTAAAACACAATGTTAACCCGAACAGTAGCGAAGATTGTTACGGAGTACGATTTAGAGGTCCTCGACCAATTAGCGAATTTCAAAATCCGAAAACCAAATATAGAGTACATAAGGACGATTTGCCGACAATAAAAATGTTAAAATCTCGTGAAAAAAAGAAAAAGTAGATGGTTGACAATATCTTGTCCTTTCGTCACGGCTACAAACAAAGTGTAGCTCTTCCGCAAAATGCGGCAGCGAGACCATCTACTGTAGTAAATTATATCATAGCAAAAATAAAAAGTCAATAGAAAAGCGAAAAATTGTAGAAAGGAATTAAAATGAATAAAGATTTGATGTTTTCAAGTAAAACTGATTTGTGGTCAACTCCACAAGATTTGTTTGATAAATATAATAATTTATATCATTTTGAAACAGATGTTTGTGCATTACCCGAAAATGCAAAATGTGAAAAATATTATACTCCTATAGTTGATGGATTAAAGCAGGAATGGAAGGGTGTATGTTGGTGTAATCCACCTTATGGTAAAGATATTTCAAAGTGGATTGTAAAAGCAGTTGAATCTTCTGCTACTGTAGTGATGTTATTACCAGCACGAACTGATACAAAATGGTTTCATAACTATTGTTTGAAATATGGCAAAATTGAGTTTTTGAAGGGGAGATTAAAATTTGGTGATTCGAAAACTCCTGCGCCATTTCCAAGTATGATTGTAGTGTTCGAAAATAATTTTTTTAATTTCAAAAAGCCACTTGACAATAATAAAACTTTGTGATAATCTAATAATAGAAAATCTAAAAAGTCGGACGCGACAAGCTTAAATTAAATAAAAAACAAAAATTTCTTGTTTATTTAGTGAAAAAAAGGGGGAAAAGTCCCCTTAAACTTAATACGATGAAATTATACAAAATGCAAATTTTGTATAATATAGGGAAGCAAAAACGGCTCTTTTTAAGGTGATTTGTTTATATCGAGCCATTATTGATGCTTTTGAGCTGGTTTAGGCATTTTTCAAATATTTTATTCTTGTGGCCTCACCACCTCTTATGTGACGTTCTGATTTATTTATATTTAAAACTTTTTGAACCTGCTTATAAAGAGTTGGATTTATATGCTTTAAATTTTCAGTTATGTCCTTATGGACTGTACTTTTGCTTATTCCAAATTTTTTTGCTACCGATCTGACAGTTGCATTATTTTCTATTAAATACGTACCAAGTATCACACAGCGCTCTTTATTTGAAGATATATACATGATTATAACCTCGCAATTAATCATTTTTTCTGGTTAATTGTATGCTGAGGTTAAGGAATTTATTATAAAAAGGATGTGTAAATATGACCGATTATACAATTTACAAAGAAAAATATGATATTTTTGAAGGTATGACAAGCATCAGCAGCATCATCTCTGCTATATCAGGCAATTCTTCAAAAAGAAAGATAATGAAAATTTTGTATAATTCGAGCAAGACTAAAAGCAAGTACAATGAATTGAAATTTCTTAAAATCAAATCATCCGAGCTTGGATTTGAGCTCGAAGGTGTATCACATACTGTGATTGACGAGCTTACTTCCGGCAAAACTCACGGTGGCTTTGTGGCTATTTGTGAAAGGCTCGAAATCCCTTCCTTAACCACTGATTCACATATTAAAGAAGACGGCTTTTACATCATTCTTGACGGCATTGAAGATCCCTTTAATTTTGCATATGCCATACGCTCTGTATACGCTGCAGGCGCTGATGGAGTTATAGTTCCCTCCTTCAGATTTAAAGACTCTCAAGGCCTTATTTGTAAGGGCTCTGCAGGAACGTCTGAGCTTATTGACATATTTGAAAGTGATATTGAATCCGCTATCGATATATTTAAAAATATGGGATATAAAGTAGCTTCCGCAGGAATTCGCGACTCGGTATCTTTGTATGATGCAGACCTTAAAAAGCCTGTTTTATTGATAATTGGTGGCGAAAAACGAGGAATTTCAGCTGAAATTATTGCAAAATCAGATATGATTGTTCGTGTAGACTATGGAAAAACCTTTAAAGGATCTTTAACAGCTTCTTCAGCAGCCACCGTGCTTGCATTCGAGGTTTACAGACAAAACAGATAAATATAACCCCGACACATTTTGTGTCGGGGCTTATTTATTTGCTATAGAACTTATAGATCGTTGTATAGTCGTACTTCTCTTCCGGATTCAAAATAACGTTTGTGAAGTTTTTGTGGTTTATTGAGTCGGGCATATGCTGAGTTTCAAGGCAAAATGCCATCTGTTTACTTTGCGAACAATTGTTCTTGAAGGGGAATTTTTCATTAGTTAAGAAATTGCCCGAATAAAATTGTACGCAAGGCTGATTTGTATACATTTCCATAACTCTTCCACTTTCTTCGCAAACTGCCTTTGCACGAAGCTTGGGAAGCTTTGTTTCACCACCAACAAAGTTGAAGCAATGGTCATATCCTCCTGCAAAAATAAGGTCCTGATCGTGCATATTGAAATCCCTACCTATCTTTTTAGGCAATCTGAAATCAAACGGTGTTCCCTGCACACTCTTGATTTCACCGGTAGGAATCAATGTTTCATCGGTTGGTAAATATGTGTCAGCATCAAGCCAAAGAACGTGATCAAAAATCTTGCCTGAGTTATATCCACCAAGATTGAAATATGTATGGTTGGTGAGGTTGATAATGGTTCTTTTATCGGTGTTTGCCTCGTATCTGATGGATAAAGCACCCTCATTGTTAAGCTTATAAGTAACTGTTACTGCAAGATTGCCGGGATATCCCTCTTCTCCATCCTTTGAGAGTAAATAGAATTTTATCATAGGTTCTTCGCCGTCGTCTGTAGCAAGAACCTGCCAAACTCTCTTATCAAAACCAACTTTTCCACCGTGAAGATGATTAGGGCCATTATTTATGTACATGTTGTAGTCCTCTCCGTCAAGAGTAAACTTTCCCTGGCAGATTCTATTGCCCACTCGACCGATTATAGCGCCTTGATATCCGTCCGCTTCAATATATGATTCGAGTGTATCATAGCCACCAATCACGTCAGCTATAGCACCATCTCTATCGGGCACGTTAATGCTTATGATGGTAGCGCCAAAATTAGTTAATACAACACTCATTCCATGGGCATTTTTAAGTGTGTACTTATATATTTCCTTTGAAAGATAATTACCAAAAAGTTCTGTTTTAATCATGATAAAACCTCTATATTATTATTTGAATAAACCAAAACGGCAATCTGGATTGCCGTTTTATATTTCTTTAATCGTTATATCCGTTAGGATGGTTCTGATGCCAATTCCAAGCACTTGAAATGATTTCTTCAAGACTATCGTGAACGGGCTTCCATCTGAGAATTCTTTTTGCCTTTTCACTTGAAGCAACAAGTCTTGCAGGGTCTCCTGCTCGTCTTGGAGTTTCAACTGCAGGAATAGGATGTCCTGTTACTTTTCTTGCAGTTTCAATTACCTCTCTTACAGAATATCCAACGCCGTTGCCAAGATTAAAGATATCACTTGAGCCACCGTTTAAAAGATATTCAACTGCAAGGATATGGGCCTGCGCCAAGTCAGTAACGTGAATATAGTCACGAATACAAGTTCCGTCGGGAGTGTCATAGTCCGTACCGTAAATGGATATTGCTTCCCTTTTGCCGTTCGGAACTTGAAGGATCAAAGGAATGAGGTGACTTTCGGGATTGTGCGCCTCACCAATATTTCCGCATTCATCAGCACCGCAGGCATTAAAATATCTAAGAGAAACGAAGTTCATTCCGTGAGCTTCACTTGTCCACTTAAACATTTTTTCCATAGCGAGCTTTGTTTCTCCGTATGGGTTAGTAGGACATGTTCTGTCACTTTCAAGAATCGGAATATTTTCGGGTTCGCCATACGTTGCAGCTGTTGAAGAAAAAACGATCTTTTTAACGTTATTTGCAACCATCGCATCAAGTAGAACCTTAGTGCCGTAGATGTTGTTTTCGTAGTATTTAAGAGGATTAACAACGCTCTCACCTACAAGAGAAAAAGCTGCAAAATGAACGATAGCATCAATTTTCTCAGCTTTGAAAAGGTTGTCAAGAAAGCTAAAATCACGAATATCCCCTTCATAAAATCTTGCTTTTTCGGGAATCGCTTTTTTGTAGCCTGTTACTAGACTGTCAACAATAACTACGTCCTTGCCTGATTTGATGAGTTCGAGTGCGGTATGAGAGCCGATGTATCCAGCACCGCCGGTAACTAAAATTGCCATAATTTATTCTCCTTATTTCCAAAGACGATCGGGATAAACTCCGGTGTCAATGAGTTTTTTGATTCCAGCAACTACAGAAGGCTTATCCTCTTGATAGGTTACGCCAAGCCAAGTTGCGTTTGTGTTATAAACGATAACGTCACAAGCATCATTTTTTATCATAATGTCGATAACGTCAGTTAAATATGATTCATCCTTTAAAGGATTTGTGATATTATTTAAAAATCTATCGAATTCAGCTTTAAGATAAGGAAAAATCTCGGGAGTAAATCCCCAACAGTTCATTGATACAACTGAATCAAGATCAACAATCCCCTTTTTATCCCCACAAGGATATTCAGCCTTGCCATCGCCTATAGGAACGATCTCCCTGGTTTCGGTAATGTTTATAAGATGTCCCTTATCGTTGAGATTACATACACCGCGATTTACTGCTCCATGTTCTGTGACAGTGTTTTTAAGTCTGTATCCTGCCATGCAAAATTGAGGCTTAACATCTTGGTAGCCGTCATACTTTCTCAAATGCTTTGCAAGAATCTCAAAGGATTCTCGACCGTAGAAATCGTCTGAATTAATAACGGCAAAAGGCTCATTAACTATGCCTATGATGCTCATCATCGCATGAGTAGTTCCCCACGGCTTTGTTCTACCCTCGGGAACGGTAAACCAATCGGGCACGTCATTGATACGCTGAAATGCATATTCTACGTCAATGTATTTGCCAATTCTATTTCCGATAGTTTCTTTAAAGTCATTAAGATTTTCTTCTTTAATGATAAAAACTACCTTTGTAAATCCGGCTTTTATTGCATCATAAACTGAAAAGTCAATGATAAAATTTCCGTCGTCATTTATAGGATCTATTTGCTTCATTCCACCATATCTGGAGCCCATTCCGGCAGCAAGAATAACCAGTGTCATAAGATATCTCCTTTGAAAGTATTTATATTTTAATTGTATTATATATTTGACCATAAGTCAATAGATTTTTCATTTTTCTCATTTGAAATTTATAGTAAAAATCCCGAGAAGAATTCTTCTCGGGATAGTATTAAAATTTTACTCTCTTAACAGAATTGATTTTTGAACTGCCTGGATCAATATCAAATATTGCTCCGTTAACCTTAACTCCACCGTCTGCAACAGTAAAATACTGAGGTGTTTGCATAATAAATCGGTCGATAATAGCCTCAACCTTTGTACCAAGAATGCTGTTCTCAGGACCGGCCATACCAAGGTCGGTGATATAAGCACTGCCCATGGGCAATATGCATTCATCTGCAGTTTGAACGTGTGTGTGTGTTCCAAACATTATGGCAATTCTGCCGTCAAAATATCTTGCGATGGCAAGCTTTTCGCTTGTTGCCTCGGCATGAATATCAAGAATGGCAAAATCGAAATTACCTTTTTCCCTTTCAAGCGCAATATCAATAACCTCAAAAGGACTGTTTATGGGATTCATAAACATCGTTCCAAGAACGTTCATGATAAGAACCTTGTATCCGTCTATATTAACGATACTGTAGCCACTTCCAGGTGCAGATGCAGGAAAGTTTGCAGGTCTGATGATGCGATGCTCGTTATCGTCAAGGAAAGAATAAATATCACGTTTTCCAAAAGCATGGTTACCAAGGGTGATAAAATCAATGCCAACGTTGTAAAGAGATTCTGCATCTCTTTGAGAAAGGCCCTTGATTTCACTGGCATTTTCGGCATTAGCGATAACGTAGTCGATTCTGTTGTCTGCAACAAATTTTGATAAATTTTTTGAAAGATAATCGATGGCAATGCCGCCAACTATGTCTCCTATAGCTAATATTTTCATAAATAAACTTTCTATTTAATATTATTTTTATTTTTGCTACTGACATATTATACTACAAAACAACATAAAAGTCAATTGGTAAATTAAATTTCATATTTATACTTGATTTTTATGGAAAATGTGATATAATTAAACCGTTGTAATTTTGGAGAAGTACTCAAGTGGTCGAAGAGGCGTGACTCGAAATCTCGTAGGGCGTTTGCGCGTCGCGTGGGTTCAAATCCCACCTTCTCCGCCAAAAAGGAGCTAATTTATTAGCTCCTTTTTTTCTATTGAAATATCAGAAAATATGTGATATAATATTTATATCACTGGATTCGGTTTAGAGCTTTATGCTCAACTAGTGAACCGAAAGGGGCAGGTATACGAGCGCGTTAACGCAGTTCCCGAGTTACTGGTGCGCGGAGTCGACCTGCTTTATATACCTTCATCTTGCAACCGCAATCCTTTTATCAAGAAATGCGGTTTTTACTATTTTGTGATATAATTTATGCACTGGGGGTGATTTTATGAAACTGCTTTTTTCAGTAAAATGTGACGGTATATTTAGGGTTGAAAAAGAAAATGAGGTATATAGCATTTGGAAACGTGACTCAGGGCAAGAAACTTGTACATTTTTTGATAGCAAAGGCAATGTACTCCCCGATTATAAACGTCCCCTGCTTAAGAAAGATTCGAACAATACTAAAGCTGTACCAGAATATTTAGAAGAGCCAGAGGATAAGCTCATTTATAACAAATATGGACTTGCTTGCGCTGATAATTGCCTTGTAGATAGAGATGGCAATCCAATTGCTGATACCAATCTTAATATCGAATACTCATGCGGTGAATATGATAGATATTTCACCTTTGGAACAATAACTGAGGAACAAGACGAATCTATAAGTAGATACGGAGAAGCTGAAGGAATTACTCTTGATATTTATGATACCAAAACAAGAAGCTATGTAGCTAAAGGTATTCCCGAATGCCGTCTTGACGTTTCATTCTATGATGGTGAGCCTGAAGTGATTTTAGCTGCTACCGGCCTCATTTATGAGTATGATGAAGTGAAAGTATGCAAAACGGGTACTATAATCGGCAAAAAAGATGGTTTTGTTACAGTATATAATTTCTATGATGATTTAAAGACTTTAAACATAACCAACGGAGATGCTTTTAACAGTCATTTGTCCGATTTGAAAGAGGGAGAGTTCCTTCCCTTCAACGAGGCTATGATGCAAGGTAAAGCAATATCTGATATCGCGTCCAATGAGTTTATAGATATTCGCGTTACAGAGTTAAAAACGTCATCCGAGATATATAATCAAAAAATGAGGGTTTTTGAAGTTTTAAAAGATAACTCAAAAGCGTATGATAAGCTTATTTTGTGGTTTGGCAAGGATACGTTTTGTCAGATGAATCTTCTCTCTTTACTTGCTTATTTAGAGCAAATTCAATACGAAGGCAAGATCGTATTAAATTATATCGATGATCACACCTTTGATATTATTGAGTCGGATATAAAAGTCGAACTCGGTGTTTATAAAAGACTGTACAATGATGTTTTAGTATCTAAAAATCAAGTTAGAGCCGAGGGCGTTATTTTGCAAAAATCTCTTGACCTATATTATGATTATCTTTCGGATAATGGATCACTTGCAACGTTTATCGAGAATAATCAAGATAAAGATAAGAAAACTTTGGTTTGTGAATTAATCAAGATTTCAGCTGATTACGGCATTTCCGATATTCAAGCAATTCAATTGATAGATAAATATATAAAAAACGGCATCTTTTGATGCCGTTTTAATTTTATTAGGTTCCCGTACTTTCATACATTTTAACAAGCTTATTCCAAACTAAAATACATATACCTGCAAAAACGCTTGTGAATGCGAGCATTGACAAGGCAAGTACAATTGGATCGTGAACAGGTGCAAAAAGATTCTCAAATGGAAAAAACAAGCACAATCCAAGAGGAATAATAAATGTTAAAATAACTTGAATCACCTTAGGATATATCTTCATAGGATACTTGGTATATCCCGAGAAGTTATATATGAATTGAAGCAACGGGCCACTGCGTTTGAATTTAAACGCCAAAGAAGCCACTAAAATCTTGAATGAGGAAATTATCACAGATGCACACAAAATGCCTAAAATCACTAAAATCAGGCTCGAGAATGTAACTGTAATGCCGAGATTAGCTCCGCAAAGAGTAATCAAAGCTATAGCAACGATTATTTCCCCTAAAGCTTCAAGCTGAACCTCTGATGCTATTACTTGAAACAGTACCGGCAAAGGTCTTAAAAACATATGATCAAGCTTGCCGGTTTTTACTTCCCAGTATGCAACTGTCCAAAGCTTGTCGGTAAATAAATGGTCAAGACCTACTGCCATATTCGTAATTCCAAAAAGCATACCAATTTGATATATGTCATATCCGTCGATATTGGGGACGCTGCTTACAAGAATGTACAAGGTAAAGAGTGAGGTAGCTTCTGTGAATAAAAATGCAATAATTCCAATGATAACGTTGGCTTTGTATACAAGCTTGCTCATAAGAGAAAGCTTGGCATAGGTGAAGTAGAGCTTTAAATATTTCATATCTTAACCTCCCTGCACCGTGATTTTCTTTAAGGCATGCTTAAAGATTATATGGTTTATAAACTCGATCAAAACCACCCAAAGCAATGCGATGAAAATATAAATGATTATGTTTTTATAGTCAAGCTTGCCCATCAAGGTTAAAACAGGAACTGAATTCATGAACGCAAATGGCGTGTATGAAAATATAACGCCTAAAGTTCCCATATAAGCCAACGGCACCATTTGTCCACCAAGGAAGCCCTGGAGCGCATTTCTTGCCATATTCAATCCGAATAGATGGTCGGTGTAGAACACGAGCATGCCCACAAAATAGCTCAGAGCGTTATTTATGAAGGCAGCAAGTATGCTAAATATCAGGAAGAATACAACGTTTATAAGAAATGCCCAGAATGTTGTTTGAAGCAATCCAAGTGAAATGAAAATAGCATAGATTACCGTCATAAACGGTACTATTATAAGCACAAAATCGAAAGCTATAACGCCCAGATATGCAAATAAGTGTCTTAATCTGTACGATACTGGCTTGGTGAGGCTGTTTGCAACCGTTCCCTCTCTGATGTCAGTCCATATGTCATAGCTCGTTTCTCCTGCTCCCATAATGAATGAGAAGAAAAATGACGTGAGCATATAAAGAACCATATCGTAAAAGGTAAAACCGTTAATTACTGCAGAAAGTCCTTCGGGAGAGTTTCGGTAAATTGCCTTGTAAAGGAATAACACGAAGAATATCTGAATGAAGGATATGGCTATCCACATAAATATCTGCGCCTTATATGTTATTTCGATTTTAATACCGGCTTTTGCAAACGGCAAATACAATTTAAGTTTATTCTTAATGTTTTTCATATAATTGTTTGGTAATGTCCTCAATAGAAATATCTTCTATCTTAAAATCCTTTATATGATATGTATTTATAAGATGAAGAAGCATATCGTCAAGATCAATATCGTTAAGGGAAAATTTAATAGCAATATTGCTATCAGTTTTTTCAAAATCAACGTTCTTGAATTTTGCTGAGATTTCTCCTTGATTGATTTCGCAATTTGAAGGAACAAAGATTGTCTTGGTATTACCAAAACGGTATTTTATGTTGGCAAGGCTTCCATCATATAGAATTTTACCCTTATCGATTATGATGATTCGGTTACAAAGCTCTTCAATATCCTTCATATCGTGAGTAGTCAGGATAACTGTTATGTTATATTTTTTATTGAGCTCTTTGATGGCACTTCTTATATTGTCTTTAACAAGCACGTCAAGACCTATGGTAGGCTCGTCAAGATATACGATCTTAGGAGAATGTATAAGAGCAGCTGCAAAGTCGGCTCTCATTCTTTGACCGAGAGAAAGGGATCTTACAGTTTGTGTGAGGAACGGTTTAAGGTCTAAAAGATCGCAAAGATATTCAAAGCGCTCGTTATAATCTTCATCGGAAACCTCATAAATGCTCTTGAGTATTTTGAATGTTTCAATGAGAGGGATGTCCCACCACAACTGAGTTTTTTGACCGAAAACAACACCCATGTTCTTGTTGATTTTTTGTCTGTCCTTGTCAAAGCCCATTCCGTTTACAGTTACAGAGCCTGCAGTAGGATAAAGGATTCCACACATCATCTTGATGGTTGTGCTCTTTCCTGCTCCGTTTGCTCCAATATAACCGACTATCTCACCCTCTTGTATATCAAATGAGATATCGTCAACTGCCTTGACTTCATCATATTTTCTTGAAAACAAAGACTTTATCATTCCGATAAGTCCCTCTTCTCTGAGAGGTTTTTTGAATGTTTTTGAAAGATTTTTCACGCTGATGATACTCATTAAGTACCTCCTAAATTAAATCATAACTATTTATTTTGTGTGATATTAAAGGTTTTTAAAACCATAACCAGCATTAACACGAAAAAAATTTCTATGTAAATTGGAAAAGAATTGAATCCTGATATATTTGAAATTAATCCGAATAACGTAGGTATTAGCGTTGCTCCGCAATACGCACTAGCCATTTGAATGCCAATAATCGCACCTGAATTCTCTGCCCCAAAATTATATGGAGTGGAGTGAATTATGCAAGGATATATTGGCGCACATCCAAGTCCGATTACGATAAGTCCTATAAGCGAGAAAATGTTATTGCTTGTAGGAAGAAGCATTAAAAAGATGCCTGTGAAAATTATAGTAGATCCAAGGATTATCATCTTTTTATCACCGAGCTTGTCCATAAAGAATCCACCCACAAATCTGCCAACAGTCATACCGATAAAGAACAAAGAGGCAAATGCTGCAGCGCTTGGCTCGTCCATGCCCCTTGACTTAACCAAGTATGTGCATGCCCAAGTCATAGCGGTACATTCACCTGCACAATAAGCAAAAAATCCAAGCAAAAGTGATGGTACTCCCTTGATTTTAAGCGCAGAAATCAATCCTAAGCTTTTGCTATCGGATTTAGACTCAGAATCATTTGAGGTCGTATTTACCTTCCACATAGGAAGAGTAAATAAAAGAATAAATCCAATAATAAATTGAATTATAGAAATAATACGATATCCATCGTTCCAGACGGTATAAGTAAGAGCATAGCTCATTACGAATGGACTTATGATAGTACCAACACCCCAAAAGCAATGTAGCCAACTCATATGCTTTGAGGAATAATGAATTGCAACGTAATTATTTAGCGCAGCATCGATTGCACCTGCACCTAGCCCGTATGGTATTGCGAATGCAATAAGTACCCACACGTTTGGAGCATAGGAGAATCCCATAAGGGCAATAGCCGTCATAAATACGCTAACGGTAGTGACCTTATGAGTGCCAAATCTTTTGGTGAGCTTATCGGAAAATAAGCTTGAAATAATTGTGCCTGCTGATACAATCATTGTAATAGCGCCCATAAAAGATATGGAAACACCAATATCTTGATGCATCACGGGCCATGCAGAGCCAAGAAGTGAGTCGGGCAATCCAAGGCTAATGAATGCAAGATAAATTAAAATAATTAGTAATGTGTACATATAAAACAAAAAACAAAGCACACCCGATCAGATGTGCTTTGAAATACGTGATTTGATTAGGTTAAAACATTTTAGCAATAATGGGAACGATTTCTTTGATAACAACGTCAGTTGTATTTATGCAAAGGTCGTAATTATTCTTATCTCCCCACTTGTTACCTGTATAATAATCGTAATATTTAGCACGGTTCTTATCGATTGATAAGATTTGTTTTTTAATTTCTTTTTCGGTAAGATGCTTTTGTGCGTCGGTGTTACGAGCAATACAGCGACGAATTCTGCTATCTATATCTGCATAAACGAAAATACGATGAGGCTTGAGATCCTTGAGAATAAAGTCTGCGCATCGTCCAACGATAACGCAGCTTGATTTTTGGGCAAGCTCACGAATAATTTCACTTTGTGCAAGATAGATTGACTGCTCTTGCTGGATGTAAAAGCTATCAGTAACAAACATGCTTTGTCCGATTGTAATCGGATAAAGGTGATGAGGCTTACCCTCGAGAACTTCTTGAACGTATTCCTGTGACATAGATGTTTTTTCAGCAATCGCTGTGATTATTTCTTTGTCATAGTATTCAATGCCAAGCTCCTCAGCAAGTCGTCTTCCAAGCTCTCTTCCTCCGCTACCGAATTCGCGGCCAATAGTGATTATCTTATTCATAGAGTCTCTCCTTATCTGAAGAATTATATGTCAATTATAGCATTGTTTAAGTGCTTTGTCAATAAAAATGGCTCAATCAATTTTGATTGAGCCATATATTTAAATTAGATGAACTTCTTCATTACGTCTGTTGTATTCTCAACGGGCAAAGAAGATGTAATAAGAACGTTTACGTTGCTCTTAAGTGCAAGTGCTTCAACAGAAAGCAAGAACTTTTCAAAAGCAGGAACATCCTCGTTGCAGATCTTCAAGCAAGAGTCGATAAAGATGTCAGTAACGTCGTAGTTGCTAGCCAAAATGCCTGCAACAAAACCGTAAAGAGACTGAGCATCAGTAACCAAGTATTCAACAGTATCTATAAGTCTGATCTGGCTGTTAATGTCATAACGCAATTTGTTACCCTTTTCAATGCAAACAACACAACCGTTTGTTGCAGCCTGAGCCTGATTTACCATCTCAATAAGAGTTTTTGTTTTGCCTGTACCCTTAACGCCAATTATCAATTTCACCATAATTAAATTACCTCCAGGAGTATATTAAAGCTAAACGCTTCTTTCATACACTAATTATACACTATGGTTTGATAAATTGCAAGTGGTTTTTATAAAAAATTAACCAAAAAAATGCACAAAATCATCAAAAAATAGCAATATTAAATATTTCTTTCCTCAAGAGCCTTTCTGCGTTCCTCATAACCGGGTTTTCCAAGCATAGCAAACATGTTATTCTTGTATTCTTCAACACCGGGCTGGTCAAAGGGATTTACGCCAAGAAGGTAGCCGGACATTGCACAAGCAAGCTCGAAGAAGTAAATGAGGTAACCAAGGCAATATGCATTTCTCTCTGCAATCTCGATGTGAATATTGGGAACGTCACCGTCGATATGTGCAAGCTGGGTAGCTCTCATAGCTGTCTGCTTAAGCTCGTTTATATCTTTTCCTGCAAGGAAGTTAAGGCCATCGATGTTGGCTTCATCATAAGGAATTGTGAAATTGCTCTTAGTGTCATTAACAGAAAGAACTGTTTCAAAGAGCATCTTTTCACCCTGCTGGATGTACTGACCGAGTGAGTGAAGGTCTGTTGAGAAGATAAGTGATGAGGGGAAGATTCCCTTTCCGTCTTTTCCTTCGCTCTCGCCGTAAAGCTGCTTCCACCATTCCTGAAGAGTGGTTGTGAAGGGCTCGTAGCCAACGAGGATTTCAAGGTGTTTACCCTTACGATAAAGAATGTTTCTCATTGCAGCATACTTGTATGCATCATTGTTGTTGAGATCGGGATCGGAGTATGCAATACGAGCTGCGTTAGCACCCTCCATAAGAGAATCGATATCAACACCTGCAACTGCTATAGGAAGAAGACCAACTGCTGTAAGTACGGAGAAACGACCACCAACGTCATCGGGGATTACGAATGTTTCATAGCCCTGCTGAGTTGAGAATGCTTTAAGTGTTCCTCTTTCTCTGTCAGTAGTAACGTAAATTCTCTTTTTAGCTTCTTCAACGCCATATTTCTTTTCAAGGAAAGCTCTGAGAATTCTAAATGCAACTGCAGGCTCAGTTGTTGTACCGCACTTTGAAATTACGTTGATACAAACGTTCTTGTGCTCGCAGATGGTGAGAAGCTCATTAAGATATGCAGCACTGATATTGCATCCTGCATAGTATATGGAAGGAGTATTTTCTTTTGCTTCGTTATAGTTGATAGCACTAAGAAATTCAATAATTGCCTTTGTTCCAAGGTAAGAACCGCCGATGCCTATAACGATAAATGCGTCACAATCCTTCTGGATTCTCTTTGCAGCTTCTTTGATGCGTGCAAATTCTTCCTTGTCATAATTTTGAGGAAGATCCAACCAACCAAGGAAATTGCTTCCTGCCCCTGTTTTTTCTCTAAGCATCTTGTCTGCAAGCTTAACCATGGGAGAGATGCAGTCATATTCATGTTTAGCAATAAATTTCTTTAAATATTTATCGTTTAATTTAAGTGTCATTTTTTGTGTTTCCCTTCTAAATTCAAACTATCAACTATTTTACTACTTTTTAATTGAAAATGCAAGATGTTTTTTGCTATTTTAGAAGAAATTTTGACAAAATTCTTACAAACAAATCCATAAAATTCATTTTATCAACGCTTACAATACTTACAATATCAGATTTTCCCAGTTCTTCCCCATTTAACGAGTATTCAACATATCCTAAACTGTCACCTTTTTGTATTGGCGCTTTAATATATTGAGGTAAATTTATAGTTTTCTTTACGTTTTTTGATTGCCCCTTAGAAACTACCGTTGCAAATCCTTTAGTTGATATACTGCATTGATTTTCCAACCCGGAATTTACCTTGATTGGATTAAGATATTGAGCCTCGTCTTCATATAGCTCGTAATTAGCAAATCCCCAGTTAAGTAACTGTGTGGCTATTGCGTTTCTCACGTCACTACTCGGTGCACCCATGACTACGCATATTAAATGCATGTTCCCTCTCTTGGCAGTTGCACTGACACAAAACTTTGCTCTGTCAGTTGAACCCGTTTTAAGTCCTGTTGCACCCTTATAGAATCTTACCAATCTATTGGTATTTGTAAGTCCAAACTCTCCGTTTCGGATGGTGTCCATCCAAGTGGAGCTGAATTCAAGAATCTTTTCATATTTTATCAATTCTCTTGACATAATGGCAATATCTCGCGCAGAGGTTAAGTGATTGGTGGTTGTATCGTCAAGACCGTTCGTGTTTTCGAAACTTGTGTTAGACATCCCAAGCTCTTTGGCTTTTTCGTTCATTTTTGAAACGAATGCTTCTTCCGATCCACATATATGTTCAGCTAATGCAACAGCTGCATCATTGGCTGAAGCGATTACAACGCTTTTAATCAAATCGAGAGCACTCATTTGCTCCCCCTCTTTCAGATATATCTGAGAACCCCCCATGGATGCCGCATAAGCACTTGCGGTGATTGTATCGTTATAATTAAGATTCCCTTTTGCTATCTCTTCCATGACCAGTAGAAGCGTCATGATTTTAGTAACCGAAGCAGGAGGCAATTCTTTGTCAGCATTCATTTCGTATAGCACGGTTTGTGTTGATGCCTCCATCAGAATAACGCTTTCGCAATCAAAAGTCATAGTATTCTCATTTTTATCCAAAGAAAATGCTTGAATCGTCAAGCAAGGGATCAATAAAAATATCACTAAAATCAAAGCCAATAGCCTTCTATAAAATAAAATGCTCATATTCTTTCACTCCTCTTTGTTTTAGTGAAATATATGAGCATTTTATTTGTAATATTACAATCTTATATGGTCTTAAGAATACTTTCGATAGCAATAGCGCCATCTGCAACTGCAGTAACGATTTGGTAAACCTCTTTTTCTCTTATGTCACCAACTGCATAGAGATTTTCAACGCTTGTTTTGCAATAATTATCTGTGATTATTTGACCACTTTCGGTAGTTGTCAAGCCCTCGATAGTAAAGCTGATATTTGGCTTTTCACCTATCGCCCCAAACACGCCGTTGCACTCGATGATTGAGTTGCTGCCATCAACGTTGATTTCAATGCCGGTTACCATAGTATCTCCAAGGATTTTACTTACAGTAGCATTATATTTGAATTCGATATTTGCAATCTCACTTGCTCGTGTTACAAGATATTTTGATGCACGGAACGTGTCGCGTCTATGGATAACGTATACCTTTTGGCAAAGACCTGAAAGATAGATTGCCTGGCTAAGAGCACTGTCACCGCCACCTACTACACAAACGGTCTTGTTTCTGAAGAAAAATCCGTCACAGGTAGCACAATAAGATACACCTGCCCCAATAAGCTTTTCCTCACCTTCAACGTTCAAATGCTTATGTGAGCGTCCCATTGCAAGTACGAGATATTTGCACTCGTACTCGTCTTTTTTTGTGTAAACCTTGAAACCCTCGCTGGTTTTTTCAACTGAAGCAACAGCTTTTTTTATTATGGGAATTTCCTGTGCCTTAGCATGATTTACAAACTGAGTGTGAAGATCCAATCCATTGATTGAAGGAAATCCCAAGTAATTTTCAACCTCAGCAGCTTGAGCTAATTGGCATTCGATAGCTCCCTTATCTATAATCTGGACTGAAAGCCCAGCTCGTTTAGCATAAATTGCAGTAGAGAGACCTGCAGGACCCCCGCCAATAATAATTATATCTGTCATTTTACTCCTCCTTAAATAGAATAAGCCGTGTGTATCACACAGCTTGACTCATTCTATATAGTATATGATTTCATCCGGATAGCAATATCCAAGAAGTCTTGCCATTCTTTCTTTATATTCATCATCGATTTCGGTATTGATGTAATATTTAAGCTCATCTATTTCAACCTTTTTATTCTCAATGATGGATTCAAGTATTTTGTTTTCCTCCCTTATAGACAGGTATTCCATCATTTTGTTTGCCGAAATGATAAGAGATACTACAACGATAAGACATATAAATATACGGAGCAATATGGTAGGAAGATTCTTGATTTTTTTATAATTAAGATTCTTTAAAAAATTATTCATATTGCCCTCCTTTTATTTTGATTATCGCTTTAATTGATTATACATCTAAATTTCATTTTTTGCAATAGAAAAAATATAAATTTAATGCTTTTTTCCTATCTTTTTTGCCACTTTTAAAATGAAGTCTATTATTCTTTTGAACAATTTTGAGAGGGTTAGATAGTATACAACTATTCCAAGCATCTCTGAAACGATATAGTACCATCTTCCCTGACCGTCATTGAAATAAAAGAAGACTATGATACTAACTAACGAAAAATTAATAAAATAAAGAGTGTCGTAAATAAACTGAATGCTTTTTGAATTAAATACGGCAATTAATACTTTAAATATGACGTCGAGAAATGAAACCGAAGCAAAGGATATGGCAAATGCCCAAAGGCATGGATTCAAAATGCTTTTAATCATTTATCTAAATATTCTCGATAAAATCGATTTCTTATCTACTTGAACGGAATCTGAATAATTTATTCCGTTGATTTTTCCAATTAACTCAACATTTCCGGCAGCAATATCGAGAACATTGATATGCATGTTGTCACCGTCTATTGCCATATCTCCACATTGAGTTATCAAATGGATTTCGTTTTCATCAAAGCTGATAATCTCCTTGACTCCATTTATCTTTAATTTTTCTCTGCATTTAAGCTCGATATCGTGATTAAGCTTATTATTTGAAATTTTGTTTTCGGACATAAAAAAACACCTCCAGCACTAATAATAAAGGTTATGTGCGAGGTGTTTGTTTTATGATTTAGGTTATTACCTTATAAAGAGACGAAGCATCATCCTTGAGTACATGCTCTTTAACGTCAAGAACGCAAATTTTGAGGGTTCGTGTGCCAAAGGTTATCTCAATGATGTCATTCTCCTTTACATCATAAGAAGCTTTTGCAGGTCTGCCGTTAACTGTAACGTGCGCATTATCGCAAGCATCATTTGCAACAGTTCTTCTTTTGATGATTCTGGATACCTTTAAAAATTTATCTAATCTCATACTTTCTCCGAATAATAAATTATGGGCGGTTTGCCGCCCATAATTATAATAAAATTAGTTTACAGCGTCCTTGAAAGCCTTACCAGCTGTGAATGTAGGATGCTTAGAAGCGGGGATAACGATCTCTTCGCCAGACTTGGGATTTCTACCCTTTCTTTCGCCACGAGTCTTAACCTCGAATGTACCGAAGCCAACAAGCTGAACCTTTTCACCATTCTTAAGAGCTTCAACGATAGAATCTGTAACTGCCTTAACTGCAAGTTCTGCGTCCTTCTTTGTAAGCTTACCAGCAGCTGCAACTGCTTCAACCAACTGAACCTTGTTCATAATAAAATATCCTAACCTTTCATATTTTGTGTAGGTTACTACACTATGTAAGTATCATAACACAAAAATCTTTATTTTGCAAGGGTTTTTCAGCAATTTTTTGTAATTTTTTTATGTATTTTGAACATAAAAAACTGTAATTGTTGCTAATATACAAACAAGTTGACCAATATTTGTTGATATTCAACCAAAACTAATTTTTGTATCTGTTTATAAACTCGTTAGTGTACTTAAATAAAGCTTCTTCTGCATCAAATTCGGTCTTTGAAGCAAGCGCAGAAACAGTGAAAAGAAGCTCTCCCATATTGGCTTCATTGATTTCTTCTTGCATATTATCAAGCATCAATTTAAGCTTTTCAATCAATTCAGAGTTAGATGATTCTTTGAATTCTCCCGACTTTTTTGCCACCTTGGATGCTCTCATCAAGGCAGGTGTCATAGGAGGAATTGAATTCAATTTATCATAAACGGTCTCCCTGCTCTTTTCAACGTTTTTGATAGCTTCCCAGTTGCTCAAAACTTCATCGGCAGTCTTTGCCTCAACGTCCCCGAAAATATGAGGATGACGATGCACAAGCTTAGTGCAAACGTCATTAGCAACGTCGTCTATAGTAAATGTGCCTGCTTCTCTTTCCATCTGTGCATGGAACACTACCTGAAGCATAAGATCTCCGAGCTCTTCACGAAGAAGCTTCACGTCCTTTGTGTCAATTGCCTCGACTACCTCATAAGTTTCTTCAATCAAATTTTTTCTGATGCTTTCGTGTGTTTGTTCAGTATCCCAGGGACAACCGCCCTCTCCTCGAAGGATTTCAAGAATCAAGCAAAGATCATCAAAATTATAATTTGATTTTGAAAGTATCTTTTCAACTTTTTCATTAACTAACATAGTTTTCTTTTCCTTATACTAATTTTATTTTCTTCAATATTTTATATATTTGTTCTCCCATGGGAAGAATCATGATTTCTTCATCATTAATCACTTTTAATTTGAGAATGCATACAGCGTATATGATTGCAACAAGCAATATTGTAAGCAATATCTGAATGCCTCCCAAAACAAGTGTGTCAAGAAGCACATAAATACCTACTCCTGCCGCCATAGAAATTGCCGTAGCTATAAATGGCTTGATGAACAAGGAATATACCGAGGATAGCTTGCCACATTTCTTTATTATATAGAAAAGATTTATGGATACTATCGTTAAAACCGAGAAGAACGTGCTTATCGGTGCACCGTAAATGTTAATGCTGGCATTACCTATAAGAACATATGCCAAAATAATTTTCACTATCGTTCCCATTATCATACTGATAATCGGCTTCTTTTCAAGGTGATAAGCTTGTAAAATGGCATTGGTTATCGTTATCATCGAGGAAAGAAATACGGATAAACCAAGCATAGAGAGCAAAGGAGCAACGTATTCTATTTCTTCAATTTGTGATTTGAACAACAAAGAAAGAATTGGTTTTGCAAACACTGATATTCCAAGTCCTGAAGGAAATCCTATTAAGGCAGTAAGCTTTAAGGAGGATGCCATTACGGACTTTTCCTTTTTTGCATCCTTGGTTTGAAGTGCAGCAGAAAGCATGGGCACAAGGGGCAAGGAAATTGCGCTTATTAGCGTTGACGGCAGATTATATATTGATACTGCCATAGTGCTGTAAGAGCCGTATATCGAGTTTGCTTCGGTTTGGGAGTAGCCTATATCGTTAAGTCTGCCAAGAATCATAGTCATATCTATGATTTTAGTGAGGCTTAAGATAGTGGAGCTAAGGGTTATCGGTATTGCAATCTGAAATAGTGATTTAACTATTTGATTGGATTTGTCCGTTGAAATATTTGTTGCGATTGAGTCAGTTCTTATTTTATATATAAGCTTGTATAAAATCAAGAAAAGAAGTGACAGTGCTACGCTTAAAGTAAGACCAAGTGTTGCAAATGATGCAACCTTTGGCAAGGAATATCCTTTAGCGAGTGCAATCATAGCAAAGCCTAATCCAAGAACCAGCTTACCAAGAGCTTCGATTACTTGCGATACTGCCGTAGGAAGCATGGATTGGTTTCCTTGAAAATAACCGCGAATAGCACTCGAAACGCATATTAACAACAACGTTGGAGATATTGCAAGTATTGAATATGATGCAAGGTCATTTCTTATCCATTTAGCTAATTGTGTATTAGCCAAGGCAAGCAGCAAGGTTCCAAAAAGACCGATAATGCCAAGAACAACAAGTGAGATTTTATATATTCTTTTGATGTTTTCAAGTTTTCCTTGTGCTTTGTTTTCTGAAATCATTATAGATATTGCAACGGGTATTCCCGCAGTTGCAATTACAAAAAACAAAGAATATATCTCATAGGCAGAGTTGAAATATCCCATTCCCTCTGCTTGAAGATATTTCATCATCGGAATTTTATAGAATAATCCGATGATCTTTACTATAAAAGTAGAAATGGCGAGAATAGCAACGCCGGAGAAAAATTGTTTGCCGTAATTTTTCGTATCGGTATGGTTCGTTGACATATTCTCGCCTCCATTAAATTGTAATTAGTCGAAATAATGCTCACACACGTCGTCGAATTCGCGTGTAATCTTTTCAATGTCGATGGTTGTAAATTCACCGTTTTGGTAAAGAATTTCACCGTCTACCATTGTCATAAGCACGTTTGAAGAATTTGCACTATATGAGAGAGTGCAATAGGTATCAAAGCAGGGCTTATTGTTAATTGCATTAAGGTCTATCATTACCAGGTCAGCTCTATATCCGGGGAGCAATTTGCCACAATCGTTTCTACCCTGAGATCTTGCACCGTTTATGGTTGCAAGGTCAAGCATTTGAGGAGCTCTTGTAGCTTCAGCATCACGATTGTATCCTTTGTGAAGGATTGACGCAAGCTGATACTCTCTCATAATATCAAGTGTATTGTTAGATGCAGCACCGTCAGTACCGAGTGACACACAAACTCCCTTTTCAAGCATTTTAGGTACACGGGCAACTCCACTGCCAAGCTTAAGATTACTTGTAGCATTATGAGAAACGAAAGCTCCGTGTTCTCTGATGATATCCATATCACTGTCTGTAACGTATACGCAGTGAGCAAGAGTGGTGGGTGAATCAAGAACGCCTGTATCACGGAAAAATTCAATAGGAGTTTTTCCGTATTTCTTTATGCATTCAAGATGCTCGTTTTCACTTTCGGATGCATGAATTTGCATTCTGAGTCCGTTAGCTTTAGTATATTCAGCAACCTCGCGAATATACGCTTCCTGGTTAGTATATTCTGCGTGAATGGACATATCCATTATCAATTTGCCATTGTTTGCATTATTATACTGTGCTATCCATTCAGTAGCCTCTGCAAATCTCCAGTCGCCCTTGATAGTTGCTTTGTCTCCGAATGAAACAAGTGAACGGGAAAGATTTGCCTTTATACCGGTTTCAATAACGGCTTTAGCAACTGAATTTTCAAACATATACATATCAGAAAATGACACTATACCGTTTTTAAGCATTTCAGCAATAGCATACTTTGCAGAAATATACACGTTATCCGTATTAAGTCTTTCCTCAGCAGGAAAGATCTTTTCAGTTAACCAACGCCAAAGAGGAAGGTCTTCACCATAGCCTCTGAACATAACCATAGCTGCATGGCAGTGGGAATTATAGAATCCCGGAATAAGAAGATTGCCGTTACCGTTGATTGATTTGTCATATTCAGTGGGCTTATCTCTTCCAACATAGGAAATATGTGTGCCGTCAGTTAAAACATATATATGTTCATTTGCGTAGCCATATTCTTCAGGTATTCTAACGTTTTCAAATAAAATCTTCATTTTACCTCCTTATTAGTGAGAAGCATAGAAGTTCTTGATTTCCTCAATTGTATTTTCACAAGAGTGATTATCAAGGTATTCGTATGGGTATTTGGGATTGAAGTGTCTTATAATCTTAGTTGTAGCAATATTCGCAGGATAGTATTCAACAAGCTTTGTAACTGCACCTGCGCCTACTGCAAGAATGGAGTGTACCTCTTCCATCATATAAATATTGTAAAGACCTTCAGTACCTTCAACTGCAAATCCTACGTTTTCGTAGTTGCCAACGGTATTTTTCTGTCTATACATATAATAAGGAAGATATCCGGCAGCCTGAGCTCGAAGCTGTGAATAGTCAACACATTTGCCAACGTCCCCACCCTTGATTGAGTAGATATTCTGGTTTTGTGTCAGGATATCAGCAGCTTTTTTAACGCAGAACGTATGTACCGTAATGTTTTCGGGTTCAAGAGCAATAATCTTATCAAATGTTGATGAAAAATGCTTGAAATTATCACCGGGAAGGCCTGCGATAAGGTCAGTATTGATACATTTGATGCCTGAGTTTTTAGCAATCTCATAAGCACGGTAGAATTCATCTATTGTATGACTTCTGCCTATTGACTTGATAACGTTCTCATTAAGAGACTGAGGATTAACGCTGATTCTTGTAATACCGAATTTTTTAGCTACAGCAAGCTTTTCAGCAGTAATGGTATCAGGTCTGCCACCCTCAAGTGTAAACTCTTCAAGAGCATTTACGTCAGTCTTCTCGTTAATTATTGAAAGAAGCTTTTCAAGCTGCTCAGGGGAAAGAATTGTAGGAGTTCCACCACCGATATATATTGTTTTCAAGTTCAGCTTAAGCTCGTTAACTGTATCAAGAACACGATTAAGATCGTCGCAAAGCTTATCGAGATATGCAGGAATGAGTGATAAAAGCTTAGGTGTTGTATAAGAAACGAATGAACAATATGAGCATCGAGAGGGACAGAAAGGAATTGAAATGTAAATGCTGCAATCTCTTATGTCGGGATTGCCTATAAGCTTTTGCTCTCTTCTGGCTATATCAGTAGCAAGAGCAGCTTTTTTGGGGATCACAAAATAATCATTATTCAATATCTTTCTGACCTTAGCCTTACTGTTGCAGTTGAGAAGCATTTCCATTGCAACCTTGGAAGGTCTGACACCTGTAAGCATTCCCCAAGAGGGTCTGTAACCCAAAATTTCGCTTCCTACGGCTAAAACAACGTTACCTGCAGCTATCTTAGCGCTTCTTTGTTTTGTTCTTTCTGGGATAAATTCTATGGTCTTCTCTGCCTCAGCTGTTTTACCTTGATAGGTCAATATTGCTTTAGCATGTGAGTACTCGTCATAATTTGTAACTGTAACCTCCATAACGGGGGTATCCTCAGTTATCTCTTGAGTCTCAACAAATCTTTCACCGGGGAAAAATATCATGCATAGCGTTTGAACGTAAAATGCATTGATATCTCCATTTACCGTTAATTTCATTAATTGTCTCCTATTTTAATTGGTTGCTATCCATAACGATAGTTACGGGACCGTCATTTAAGATACTGACCTGCATATCTGCACCAAATTCACCTGTGTCAACATGTCTTATTTCGTTTCTCATTAATGACACGAAATATTCATAAAGTGAATTTGCATGGTCGGGTGAGCCTGCAGCGAAAAAGTCAGGACGGTTCCCTTTTTTATAATTTGCAAGCAGTGTAAACTGTGATACTATAAGTGCTTCTCCATCGATATCCTTAATAGAAAGATTCATTTTGTCATTTTCGTCGCAAAATATTCTTAGCTTGGATATTTTCGCAGCAAGCAATCTTGCATCCTCTTCAACGTCATCCTTTGCAACGCCAAGAAGGATCATAAGTCCTTCCTGACATTGACCTTTAAGCTTTCCGCCTATAGTTACGCTTGCGTTTTTAACTCTTTGTATAACTGCTATCATAATTTAACCTGATAATTAATTGATAAATCCACGAGAAACATCGTAAATACCTGGGATGTTTCTGAGTCTTGAAACGATTGAACTGTAATGTTCGGTGTTCTTACATCCTATCTTGAGCGAAACGAGAGACCCACCTGAAGAGGTCTGAACATTGATTTGAAGAATGTCAACTCTCATATCTGCAAGAGCCACGGAGATATCGGCAAGCATACCGATTCTGTCGTCAACGCGAATCTGAAGATTTGCTTCAAACAAGCTTCTCTTGTCACCGGAATCCTCATCCCATGTTGCGCTAACCCAACGGTCTGCGTTTTCAGGATTATTCTTACCGCTTATTACGTTAGGACAGTCGCATTTGTGAATCGAAATGCCGAAGCCCTTTGTAATAAATCCAATAACACTATCACCCGGCAAGGGATTACAGCATTTTGCAAACTTAACGCTACATCCTGTTTCACCGTCAACAATGATTCCACTATTAGAACGAATCTTTTTGGGTTTAGTTGTTACAATATTTTCTTCTGTGATTACAGGAGCAGGCTCGACAGGAGATATAATCTTTCCAATTTCGTCAACAATCTTGTTTCTTACCTTGGAAAGCTGAATTCCACCGTAACCAATTGTATTATAAAGGTCGTCAGCAGAATTAAATCCGTTTCTGAGAGCAACGTTTTCAACTGCTTCAGTTCTTGTTGCTTCGTTAACAACATATCCCGCCTTCTTAATCTCACCTTCAATCATGGATCGACCGAGAAGGATGTTGTCGGCTCTCTTTTCTTTCTTGAACCATTGACGGATTCTGTTTTTTGCGTCACTTGTGGTAACGATCTTAAGCCAATCTCGGCTCGGCCCCTTTGAAGCAGAAGAGGTAAGAATTTCAACAATTTCACCTGTCTGAAGGACTCTGTCAATTGGCACGATCATACCGTTTATCTTGGCGCCAATCATCTTATGACCGACTGCACTGTGTATTGCATATGCAAAGTCGATAACCGTTGCACCCTGAGGCAATGCCATAACGTCACCCTTGGGAGTGAATACGAACGTTTCGTCGTGGAAGATATCGATCTTAAGAGCTTGCAAGAATTCTTCGGGATCTCTTGTTTCGTCCTCGGTTTCAAGGAGCTTGGAAATCCACTCAAGCTTCTTATCGATTTCTTCTTTAGATCTTTCACCTGATTTATATTTCCAGTGTGCAGCCACACCGTATTCAGCGATATGATGCATTTCCCAGGTTCTTATCTGCACCTCGAAAGGAATACCGTATTTTCCAATAACAGTTGTGTGCAAGGAACGGTACATATTGGGCTTGGGAGTTGAAATATAGTCCTTAAATCTACCGGGAACTGAATTGAACATTTCGTGAATCAAGCCAAGCGCTGTGTAACAGTCAAGCTCGGAATCAACGATGATTCTAAGCGCATAGAAGTCAAAGATTTCATCAAAGCTCTTGTTTTGGTTGTACATTTTTCTGTATATGCTGTATACGGTTTTAATTCTTCCCTCAAGAGTGAATTTGATGTTGTTTTCTCTGAGCTTGTTGTCTACCATAAGTCTCACGTCTTCAATGAAGTGAAGGCTTTGTCCGTATTTGCGCTCAATATTGGTGTGAACCTCTTCATAACCGATGGGATCTATATATCTCAAGCCAAGATTTTCAAGTTCTTGCTTGATTTTTTGCATACCAAGTCTGTGTGCCAAGGGAGCATAAACCTGCATTGTTTCAAGTGCAGTAATTCTTCTCTTGTTATCGGGCTTGGCATCAAGAGTTCTCATGTTGTGAAGTCGGTCGCAAAGCTTGATAAAGATAACTCTGACGTCCTTGGACATAGCAAGAAGCATTTTTCTGAGTGTTTCAATATGTGCTTCTTCTTTATCCTCAACCTTAAGAGTTACTATCTTAGTAAGACCGTCTACAAGCATAGAAACATCTTCACCAAAGAGCTTTTCTATTTCCTTGAGATTGGTTTTATCAGAGCAATCTTCAACTGTGTCATGGAGCAATGCTGCACAGATTGAATCCGTGTCAAGCTCAAGGCCAGCCACGATTTCAGCAACTGCGATCGGGTGAGAAATATACTCTTCACCACTTGCACGGAATTGACCTTCATGAAGGATTCGTGCATATTCAAATGCTCTTTCTATTTTTTCAATGTCGTATTTTTTGCCCGTTGCTTTAAGCATTGTGACGAGCTTTTCAAGACCTGGGTGTGTAGTGGACATAAAATCTCCGTTAATTCTTAATGCATTGATTTTTGATTTTTTTGAGTATTGAGGATTTCTCGATACTCGTTTTCTCAGATGTGAAATATATGTCGTATTGATATATACCCGGTGTCAATTCAGAAACGGTACATATCTTTAATTCATTCATTATTTCAAGTATAATCTTGAGCTTAGCAAGGCGTATATTGCTTGTTTTGAGAGCTGTGAGCTTTTTGAACATCTCAACCTCATTCATCATATCATTGCCAAGTCTGAATTCGCGTCTTAGGAGTGAATAAACTGTAACAAAATCTTCTCTTGTGGGGATGATATCGTCGTTAGCAGAAAATTCTTGCCCGTTGCGAATGTTTCTGTAAAGTTGGTTTTCATTTTGGAAGTATGAAAGATATTCCTCAGAAAGTCTTATATCCTGAATAATCATTTGCTCACTTTCAACGTTATTGAAACGGTTAACGTCTAGAGTAAACATAACGTCAACAAGATCGTTTTCGTGAATATTCAAGTTAAGATATGATTTATGGAACATAACTGCATTAACAGTTTTTCCGTTGTGCTCAAAAATAAATTTAGTGTGATTACCACTTCCGATAAGATGAGCTCGTTGTACTCTTAAAGATTTAATAATAAAGTTAGGAGTTGCATTCATATTGCCAAACGGCTCAAGAAGAGATAATTCTTTTGCGAGCTTGAGGCTAATATCATTAAGTGAAAGCTCCCTGTCAGCTACAAGATTACAGTAAAGGTCCTTTTCGGTTAAGATGCTGCTTGCATACTCGTTGATGCTCTCTCTGAAAGCGTCAACGTCCTTTCTTCTGAGAGCAAGACCTGCTGCAAGCTCGTGACCACCAAACTTGATGAGTGTGTCTTTGGAATTTGCAAGGGCATCGACAAGATTGAATCCCTTAACGCTTCTTCCGGAGCCCTTGCCAACGTCTAAGGGGCTTGGTTCTCCGACTGATGCGCCGTCAAACGAAATGAGGATTGAAGGAAGTCCGTATTTCTCAGTAACCTTTGAAGATACGATTCCAACAACGCCCTGAAGCCATTCGTCATCTGCAACAACGATAACCTTTTGCTTGGTCAAATCAAGCTCGTTTTCGATTTTCTTATAAGCCTCTTCGGCTATTTTATTTTCTTCAAGCTGTCTTTGATAGTTGATTTCGCACAATTCGTGAGCAAGCTTTTTTGCAGCATCAATATCATTTGAAAGTAAAAGCTCAACTGCCTGAGTTGCACTTGCGATTCTACCTGCGGCATTGATTCTCGGTGCAATTGTAAAGCCGATATACGTTGAATTTATTTTCTTAGGCTTTTCAAATTTTGGCTTTGTTTCAACAACCTGTCTTACATTGGGATTTGAACCAAGACTTGCAGCTTCCATCAAGGCGTTAAGACCTATTCTATCGCTCTTTTGAAGCATTGATAGACCGAATTTAACTATCATTCTATTTTCGTCCACGATGGGCATAACGTCCGCAATAGTTCCAATTGATGCAAGGTCGGCAAAACGGTAGTATATATTGCGTACTGCTTCACTTTCCCTTGATCTATCATAGAAGACGAGCGTTTCATAAGCACAAATAACCTTGAAGATTACTCCAACACCTGCAAGAGATTTGAAGGGATATTCACAGTCAGGTCTATGGGGATTTACCACGGCAATTGCATCAGGCAATTCATCATGGCATTCGTGGTGGTCGGTAACGACAACGTCAATCCCAAGAGTTGAGGCATAAGCAATTTCGTCTACGGCAGTAATTCCTGTATCAACAGTTATGATGAGGCTAACGCCATATGTAGAAAGAAGCTTAATGGCATCATTTGAAAGACCGTATCCCTCTCCGATTCTGTTGGGGATATAATAGCTTACCTGAGCACCTAGATTTTTCAAATAGAGATACAACATTGTTACGGATGTAACACCGTCAACGTCGTAGTCACCGTAAATGACGATCCTCTCGTCGTTATCAAGTGCTTTTTTAATGCGTGCAACCGCTTTCTCAACGTCCTTGAGCAAAAGTGGTGAGTGAGTAACTAGGTCATCAAAGCTAAGGAATCTTTTAGCATCCTCGGCTGTTTTATAGCCTCTGTTATAAAGCAAGGAGGCACATATTTCAGATATATTATTTTCTTTCGCAATACTTTTGATGATTGGTCTTAATGCTTCATCATCAGAAAATTTACAAGACCAGATAGTCTTTTTGTTTTTCATAGTTGCCCCCTTTCTCTGGATTTTTAGTTGGGTTTGTATTTTTTCATAATCTCGATAGCAACCTTTATTCCATCGATTGCCGAGCTCATAATTCCACCTGCATACCCTGCCCCTTCTCCACACGGATAGATATATCGGCATGTTGGGGAGGTGAGATTTTCGTTTCTTGTTATTCTTATTGGAGCCGAGGTTCTGGTTTCAACTCCTGTAAGGACTGCATCACGTGTTGCAAATCCTTTGATTCTTTTATCAAAGACAAGAAAGCCTTCTTTAAGTCTTTGTGTTATATATTCGGGCAAAACATTTGAAAGGTTTGCGACCTTGGTTCTTTTGCCACTTGCATACGTTGGCATAATTCTTGAAGGCGATGAGGAAGCTTTATCTCCAAGAAAATCCCCCATAAGCTGGATGGGTGCGAAATAATCACCGCCACCTGCTATATATGCTTTTCTTTCAAGCTCCTCCTGGAATTCAATTGCCTTATATGGATTGTTGCCATAGTCTTCTGTGAAAACGGAAACGTTAACTGCGCAATTTGAATTTACACCATCTCTTGCGTAGTGACTCATGCCGTTAACACATACGCCAAGCTCTTGTGAAGTTGCAGGAACTACCTCTCCACCGGGGCACATACAAAATGTATACACTCCACGGGGATTGGTTGTATCAGAGAGGTTATATTCTCCTGCACCAAGCTTTGGATGTCCTGCAAAGCTACCGTAAAGTGCTGAGTCGATATCCTTTTTGAGATGCTCAACGCGAACACCTACGGAAAATGGCTTGGGTTCGATTATGAGATTTTTGCCGAGAAGCATTCTATAGGTATCTCTTGCACTGTGACCAAGTGCAAGAACAAGATTTTCGGTTTGGTATTCACCTTTTGTCGTTGTGACCTTGACCTCAGCCTCTGAAATACTGATATCATCCATTCGGCAACGGTACAAAACAGTTCCACCAAGCTCTTCAATTCTGGAGAGTATGTTATCTACTACCTTTGTGAGAATGTCAGTACCGATGTGTGGCTTAGCTTTAGTTAAAATAGCCTCAGGTGCTCCGAATTCAACAAATCGTGAAAGCACATAATTGCAACGTGCATCGTTGATTCGTGTTGTCAGCTTTCCGTCTGAAAACGTTCCGGCACCACCTGCTCCAAACTGTACGTTGGAATCAAGATCTAAAACTCCCGTTTCAACAAACTTATTGAGCGCATTGGTTCTGTCGTGAACATTATCACCGCGATCAATGATGATTGGGTTATATCCGTTTTCAGCAAGTAACAATGCACAAAACATTCCTGCAGGTCCCATGCCCACAACAACAGGTCTTGTATCAAGATTTTGTGAACCTGTTTCAAAGCTCATTGTATCATCGTCAAGCAATTTGATTCTTGGTGATGATGGAATTTTAATTGTTTTGCTTGTTTCTGCTGCTATGGTGTAAACAAGTAAAATGTTTTCCTTATCACGGGCATCAATTGAACGCTTATTGACGGAATATTTAAAATCTTTTGCGTTGACACCGGCACTTTTGAGTACTTTTTTAGCTTGGTCGAATGCGATTTGTTCGTCATCGTCCAATCCTATTTTTATGTTGTTTACGAGAAGCTTACTCATTGCCGATGATAGTGTTTATCGAGAGCTTCAACTCAATTTCCTTGTGAATGTGGTAGTTTTTGCCGTTAGCAATATCGATCGGAACGTATACGTCGTATTCATCGAATGATGATCTGTTGATATTGATTGTGATAAATCCGTCATCATCTACTGCAATTGCATCAAGAGCAGACTGTGTGCCGTAGAAAGTGATATAACCGTATTTTGGGGATATGTACTCATACGGAGCGCCGTCCACAAGGACATATTCAACGTAATAGCCTTTTTCAACCATTGGGTCATTGGCATAGTTTGCATATGACCAAATGGCAAAGGAAATTACTACGCAACAAATAAAGAGGAGGATATTGAAGAAAATTTGCTTTTTGGAAGTGGATTCTTCTTGTGAAGTTTGTTCTTCGAATTCATTAACCGAAATGTTTTCGTTATTTGCGTTCATTTTCGTCCTCCTTATTTTCGTTGTTTTGCTTTGTATTTGAGATAAATGTTAATGGATTATTATTCTTAGGATTGGTGGATGGAATCAAGAGTTTTGACAATTCTTTTCTAAGAGTTTTTTCGTTAAGTCCCTGAATCATTTCTCCTTCAACGGCAATTGAAATCTTTCCTGTTTCCTCTGAAACAACGATTACAACTGAATCACTGATTTCAGATATACCAAGAGCTGCTCTGTGTCTTGTTCCCATGCTTTCATCAAGATCCTCACTGCTTGAAAGAGGAAGAACACAAGCTGCTGCATAAACTCTGAAGTTTCTTAAAATAACTGCACCGTCATGAAGAGGTGACTTATTAAAGAACAAGTTCTTCAAAAGCTGTGATGAGAGCTGAGCATTAATAAATGTTCCTGTTCTGATGTATTCACTAAGCTTTGAATCTCTTTCGATGACAATCAACGCACCAGTCTTTTCATAAGAAAGGTCAACTGCTGTTTTTGTGAGAATTCCAATAGAATTTGCAACATAAGAGGAGCTTTTGTGATCAGTTGAAATATTTTTGATATTGTTGATGGGAGCATTACCAAGCTTTTCAAGTGCAGCGCGGAGTTCGGGCTGGAACATGATGATGAAGGTTATCATACCTGCCTGATAAAACCATTCGTATATGAATGCAGTTCCTCTCAAATTGAAGAATTGGCTAAGAACCATTATACCGCCGAGTATAAGGATACCAAGTGCAAGACGAGCAGCTCGTCTGTTGAAAATAAATTTGAGCACCAAGAAAAAGCTTATAGACAAAACGATGATGTCTATAATATCATTGATCTTGATCATTTCAAGTCTGTGCAATACTTGAAGATTGAATGTGTCATAAAATTGAGAAAATAATTTAGTAATCTGCTCCATATTCCCACTCCTTTATGTAAAATTTACATATATTTAAAGAAAAATAGTCTTATTCAATATAGTATAACATATATATTTACAAATTACAAACATTTTTTCATAAAAAATCAAAAAAAATTCAAAAAATAACTCCGCAAGCACATCGTACTTGCGGAGTAAATATTTTTATTGAAATTTTGATTATTCGTCGCAATTTTCCCAGTTGTGATAAACGTTCATAACGTCATCGTGATCCTCAAGATTTTCAATGAGAAGATTCATGTATTTAATGTCATCTGCATTGTCAAGAGTAACGTAATTGGATGCAATTTTATCCTTTTCGCAGGACTCAATCTCATAGCCTGCAGCAACAAGTGCGTCATTAACTGCATAGAGATCGTCGGGCTCTGTATAAATCTCGAAAACGTCGCCGTCGCTTGAGAAATCGGAAGCGCCTGCTTCAAGAGCTGTTTCCATAAGAGCATCCTCGTCGTTAACGTTTTCCTTGAGAATGATGATAACTCCCTGCTCTGTGAAAAGGTAGCTTACGCAACCTGTCTGACCAAGATTACCCTTGAACTTGGAGAAGTATGATCTGACGTCACCGGCAGTTCTATTACGGTTGTCAGTTGATGCTTCAACGATTACCGCAATACCTGCAGGGCCGTATCCCTCGTATACGATTTCTTCGTATGTTGTATTTGTTTCACCAAGTGCCTTTTTGATTGTACGCTCGATGTTATCGTTAGGAACGTTATTGGATTTTGCTTTTGCGATAAGATCACGAAGCTTGGAGTTTACAGAAGGATCTCCGCCACCTGCCTTAACTGCGATAGTGATTTCTTTACCGATCTTTGTAAAGATTTTGGCTTTCTGAGCGTCGGTCTTCTCTTTTTTGTGCTTGATATTATTCCATTTACTATGTCCAGACATTTTTTAGTACCTCTTTATCAATTAAATCTTTTCTGTTTTCTTAAGGCAAATGAGCTCAAATGCGTTACCAAGAACGTAGTTTGTAGCCTTTGTAAGTGCGATTCTTGTGCTGAGAACATCCTTGTCGTCTGCAGAAAGAATGTGGCAGTTATGATAGAAACGGTTGAATGCCGTTGCTACGTCGAGAATGTAACGAGTGATGATAGAAGGCTCATATGCTTCAAGTGCTTCAAGAACTTTTTCAGGGAAGCGAGAAAGAGTTTTAACAAGGTCTCTTTCCTCGTCAGCTGTAAATACCATATTGCCATCACAAGCCTTTTCACCAACTTTCTCCATCAATGAGCAGGTTCTTGCGTATGTATACTGTACGTAAGGTCCTGTGTTTCCATCAAAGGAGAGGGCATCTTCAAGAACGAAGTTGATATCACGGATTCTATTGCTTGAGAGATAATAGAATACGATTGCGCCTACACCGACAGCCTCTGCAACCTTTTCCTTGTTTTCAAGGTTTGGATTTTTCTCTTCCATAATTTCAGAAACCTTTTCGATTGCCTGAGCAAAGAGATCCTTAAGAAGAATTACGTTGCCTGTTCTTGTGGCAAGCTTTGCGCCGTTGATACTTACCGTGCCGTAAGGAACGTGAACGAGCTTATCGTGCCAATCATAGCCCATAAGCTCAACAACCTTGAACCACTGTGCAAAATGCAAGCTTTGGCCTGCGCTTGTTACGTAGATGGACTTGTCATAATCGTAAGTCTGCTTTCTGTAAACTGCAGCAGCGATATCTCTTGTGGGATAGAGCGTTGAACCGTCGCGCTTAAGAATAAGGCAAGGGGGCATATTATATTCTTCAAGGTCAACGATGGATGCACCGTCGTCAATCTTGAGAAGTCCCATTTCTCTAAGCTTTTCAACCTGTGCGGGCATCTTGTCAGTATAAAAGCTTTCGCCCTTATAGCTATCAAATTCAATGCCGAGCTGACCGTATGTTTTCTTGTATTCAGCAACGCTGATTTCAATGAACCACTTCCAAAGAGCAATATCTTCTTCATCACCAAGCTCAAGCTTGTGGAACTCTGCTCTTGCTTCATCGTTGAGGGCAGGATTTTCTTCAGCTTCCTGGTGGAACTTTACGTAAAGCTCAACAAGCTTATCGATTCCGCCTTCATTGATGGCATCCTTGTCACCCCACTTTTTGAAGGCAACGATCATTTTACCAAATTGTGTTCCCCAGTCACCAAGGTAGTTGATACCTACACAGTTATAACCCACGAATTCGTGAAGCTTTTTAAGTGAGTGGCCGATAACGGTTGTTCCAAGATGTCCTATATGGAAGGGCTTTGCTACGTTGGGAGATGAGTAGTCAAGAACTACTGTTTTGCCTTCACCGAATGTTGCAGATCCATATTTGTCACCGTTAGGAAGAATATTGTTTACAACGATGTTTGTAAGATATTCATCACTTACGCAAATGTTCAAATAGCCGTTTACTGCCTCAACCTTCTTTACGGATTCGTCGCTGAATGAATCAGCAATCATCTGAGCGATTTGCACAGGTGAACGACGAAGTGACTTTGAAAGCTTAAAGCAAGGAAGAGCCAAGTCACCCATGTTGGAATCAGGGGGATATTCGAGCATAGCAGCAAGATCATTTGCTTCGATGGTTACGTCGGAAAAGTTATTTTTGATAACTTCAAGTATCTTTTCAGATACTTTCACTTTAAAATTTTGCATACTTTCGCCTTTCTGTATATAATTGAGTTGTTTAACAAGTTTAGATAATTTCGGACATCATCACTTTAATGCGCGCACCAATGGATTGAGCAATTTCGGGTGTGTTTGTTACGATGAAAATTGTGTCGTCACCTGCAACACAACCAAGAATTTCGTCAGTTTTGATATTGTCGATTCCTGTTGCTACGGCCTGAGCCATACCTGCATGTGTTTTGATAACGATGATGTTCATAGCACAATTGACAGATGTTATGAGGTGAGTTAATGAAGCGTTGAGCTTATTGATATCACTGACACTCATAGTGTTGGGAAATACGTAGTAATATCCGTTAACACCGTCCGAAATTTTAGTGAGCTTAAGATCCTTGATATCTCTTGACATTGTTGCCTGAGTAGCAGAAAATCCACTTTCCTTAAGCTTTTTAATGAGTTCGTCTTGAGTATCAATCTTATATGTTTCGATAATCTCTCTTATCTTTTCTTGACGTTCTTTTTTCATAATGATTCTCCTGTCAATTAGTAATTATTTTTCATTTTCTGACTTAAAATATCGTAGAATGAGCAATCCTTTACTCTTACAAGCTTAACTGTAAAATCGGATTTTGATATCGTAACGTATTCGTCCTTATACATTTCGCAATTAGTCTTTCCGTCAACTGTAAGCATAAGGAGCTTTTCGCGAACGGAAACGTTTTTGATTTTGATCTTAGTCTCGTCAGAAAAGATAAGCTGACGGGCAATGAATGAATGAGGACAAATGGGAGTAACAAGCATACAAGGAACCTTGGGATCGGCAATGGATCCACCTGCACTCATAGCGTAAGCAGTTGAGCCTGTGGGAGTGGAAATGATCAATCCGTCCGCTCTATATGAGGTAACAAGACTTTCCTCGGCATACAATTCGAGATTGATGATTTTTGAAACTGATCCGTTAGAAATCACGGCATCGTTTAAGGCATATGAAGTATATTTTGAAGTGTGGTCTTTGGTGAAGACCTCAATATTCATCATTCTTCTCTCATCAATGGTATAATCGCCTTCGATAATCTTTGAAAGTGAGTCAAGCTCTTCAATTTCAAGCTCAGCCATATATCCAAGGTGGCCAAGATTGATTCCGAGTATTGGCTTCCCTCTCTTTGCCATTCTTTTAGCGCAATCAAGGATTGTTCCATCACCGCCAAGAGCAATAACAAGATCAGCCTCGTCATAAAGCTTTTCAACCGGCAAGAAATAAATATTTCCTCGGTAATTCTTGTTAGCAAGAACCTTTTCCTTGCTATATTGTGATACAAGAATCTTTCGGTTGAATCCAAGAAGGTAGTTTGCAACCTTCATTGCGGCATTAGCCTTGTCAGTGATGTTAAAGTTTGTTACTACAGCAATATTTTTCATAATTTTTCCTTCCGATTTCTGCACAATGCGGGGTATTACGAGTTACATTTGATGCAGAATAAGTATTTATTTTGCTTGTGTTAATTGTTTGATTTTTTGTTCAGTTATGTGGTTTATTGGAGCTTCTGATTTCTTTAAATGAATCAAAAATTCGATATTACCACTTCCCCCTTCTATGGGAGATTTGGTGAGATCAATGCAAGAAAAGCCACTAATCAAGGCATTGTCGATTACCTTGTTTATAGCTTTGATATGGTCCTGCTTGCTCTTAACAATTCCATGTGAATTGAGAGCACTTTTACCACATTCAAACTGAGGTTTTATCAAGGAAACAAGACTGCCACCGTCATTTAATACGGAGCAAATTCCTTGATGCATAAAGGTTTGTGATATGAACGAAACGTCCATTACTGCGATATCAAATCTCTTGGAAAAATCCTCGGGATCAATAAATCTCGCATTATATTTTTCAATTGAAATTACCTTGTCGTTTTCGTAGATTGAGGGATCAAGCTGATTGTGACCTGAATCGACGGCATAAACAAGGGACGCACCTCTTTGAAGCAAACAGTCGGTAAATCCACCGGTTGAAGCGCCGACGTCAATGCATATCGCATCTTCTGTCGAAATATTGAACACATTCAACGCGTGGTCGAGCTTTTCACCTCCACGGCTGACGAACTTGGGTTTATTTATAATTTCAACGTTGTGTTCGATAGTGTCATCAATATCAATTGAGGGCTTGGTAATTAGTTTATTATCGATTTTAACGTTTCCGTTTTCGATAAGATTTTTAGAACTTTGACGGCTTTTAGCCATTCCGATAGAAAATAAATATACGTCTGCTCTCATATCAATACTCTCTCACCGTCAAAAATTTTGCAAGCTCAACAAGTGTGCCGTCATCGATCAATGAGATGAAGCTGATTGCTTTGTTTGTGAGCTCATTGGCATAGGATAAAGCCTCGTCATAGGTCATAAATGACGTGAATGAATTCTCTTCAACCTTACCATCTTTATAGTCGAGAAGATCGTCTATTATTTGGAATGCAAGACCAAGATTTTCTGCATAAGCGACAGCACTTTTGAAGCGCGTATCATTTTCGTCAATTCCTGCAGCAAGGCAACCAAGCTTTGCTGATGCTGATATGAGCTTTCCTGTCTTAAGATTATGCAAGTGAATAAGCTCATTTAAAGATTCGATTTTCTTCGTTGAGAGAATATCGATTCCCTGACCTGCAAGCATACCCAAATCACCCGAGCTTGAAGCAAGTATGGATACTGCTTTGAGGTTTATATCGCTTGTGAGCGCTTTATTGTCTGCAACAGTTGAGAATGCCTTTACCATAAGTGAATCACCTACAAGCAAGGCTGCTGCCTCTCCAAAGGCTTTATGAGTTGATGGTTTTCCTCTTCTCATATCGTCATTGTCCATACAAGGCATATCGTCATGAACAAGCGACGACGCGTGCATCATTTCAATGGCACATGCATACGGAATAGCTGCATCCTGGTCACCGCCAAGAATTTTGCAAAGCTCCATTACAAGAAATGCACGGATTTTTTTGCCTCCACTAAGAAGGCCGTATCTTTGTGCCTCATTTAATGGAAGACATTCGGTATTTGAATCCGAACAATATACCTCGAGTATACGATCTATAACGGATGCATTGTTTGCGAGTTTGTTTTTAAGATTATCAAACATTTTGTGTGAAATCCTTTTCAATCATATTGCCGTTAGCATCAGCAGTCAAAAGCTTGATCTTGTTTTCTGCGTTATCCAAGGCATTATTGCAAAATCTGACGAGTGAAATACCCTCTTCATAGAGCTTAAGTGACTCGTCAAGAGAGGAGTTGCCCTTTTCTAAAAGCTTAACTATCTCTTCAAGTCGAACAATTGCAGCTTCAAAGGTTAATGTATCTTTCTTGGGCATTTATTTATCCTCCTTAGTAATTATTTCGTTAACGGTTGCTTGGACGCTTCCGTCAGCAAATGAAATTTCAATTTTATCGTTATTGTTTATCTCTTTAACTGAGCTTATCGCATGACCGCTATCGTTAATGGCGATGGCATATCCTCTCTTTAGGGTGTTGAGAGGGCTTATTGCTTCAAGCTTAGAGCTGAGAAGATCGAACTGATGATTTTTGATTGTGATTATGTTGTTTACGCTGAAATCAAGCTTATCAGACACTGCAGAAAGCTTCATTCGATATTCATCAAGAAGAGTTTCTTTGGAAGTTAAAACTCTTGATTCTGAAAGTAAGCGTATATGATTTTTATATTTTTCAATACTAGAAACTATCAAGTTTTGAGCAGTTAAAACATATGAGTTTACTGCATTTTTAACAGTCAAGGTGTCCGGAACTGCCAATTCTGCAGCAGCGGATGGAGTTGGTGCTCTCAAGTCGGCAACAAAGTCACATATTGTGAAATCACTCTCGTGGCCAACGGCTGAAATCACAGGAATTTGGGAGTTGAAAATTGCATATGCAAGGTCAACGTTGTTAAAAGCCCAAAGGTCCTCCATAGAACCTCCTCCACGACCGATGATGATAACATCGGCGTTTCGTTGAGTATTAAAATATTCAAGACCGTTTATAAGGGATTTATAGGCATTCTCTCCCTGAACAAGGGCGGGATACAATAAAATTTCAGCAAGTGGAAATCTTCTGCTTATAACGTTTATCATATCGTGAATCGCAGCACCTGTTGGTGACGTGACTATGCCAACTGTGTTGGGGAATTTTGGGATAGGCTTTTTTCTGGCTTGATCGAACAAGCCTTCTTTGGCAAGTCTTTCCTTTATTTGCTCATAGGCAATATACAAAGCTCCGATGCCATCGGGCTGAATGTCCTCGGCATAAAGCTGATATTGACCTGAGGGCGCATAAAGTGAGATTCTTCCGTAAACGATTACGTTCATTCCCTCTTTCAAGGCAAACCTTACCCGTTGGGCACTTGAACGGAACATTACGGATTTTAATACGCTGTTCTCATCCTTGAGCGTGAAATAAATGTGTCCTGATCTATGCAACGTAAGGTTGGATATTTCACCTCTTACGATGATCATAGAAAGAACCTCATCACGAGACAGGAGGTCACGGATATATTCATTAATTTGAGTAACGCTCAAAATCATTTTTGAATTATCCATACTTCCCTCCGTGATTATTTATGTGTTCTGTATGCTAAAAGTGCCGTTCCAGCTGCATTGTCTGCAGAAAAATCGGGCGTAGCAAAATAGGTTTTGTCAAATTTACTGAGCTTTTCTTTGATAATGGAGTTGCTCATAACTCCACCTGCATAAAGAACGGGTATATTATGATACTCTTCGCGAATCTCTTCGGTAATTTTTGTCAGTGTTCTGCAAACAAAATCAAGCACGAATGCTGAAACCAAAGCCTTATCGTTAGTTTCATCAAAAAGCTTAATAGCCTTGTTTTCGATGCCCGAAAGATTGCATTTCCCGTTTTTTACGCACACCTGTGCTTTGGGGAGCTTTCCGTTAAAGGTTTTCGCAAGTGATTCAATCTCTTTTCCACAGGGAAATTTCATGCCCATCATAACTCCGGCTCTGTCTATAGCCTGACCTGCACTGATATCGGCAGTATCTGCTAAGATTTTGACGTCGAATGAATTTTCATGCGGTGTTACGTAGAGAGCCTCGGTAGTTCCTCCGGAAACGTGAAAAGCAACAAAATCGTTTGCAATCAAATTTTCAAGGTGTTGACTTGAATACAGGGCTGCCATAATATGGCCTGCCTGGTGTGAAAATTCATACACGGGCGCATTATGTGTTGCAGCTATTGCATAAGCAACTGCTTTGCCCGCAAGAAAGCACGGCATATATGAGCCGTTAACGTCTCTTGGTGTGGCAGAAACTCCGATTGCTTTGATTTTGGAATCTTTAACGATTTCCTTGAGTTGAAGAGATAATTCAGGAATATTTTTGATGTGCGCAAATACGGCATCGCTTTGACGAAGTCCACGCTCACCTTCTTTTACGTCAAGAATCTTCTTGATATTAGCAACGATTTTGCCGTTGCTATCGCAAAGTGCAAGTGAGGTTGTATAATTGCTTGTGTCAATTCCTAAAAAGAGTTCTTCGTTATGCATTTTTGGATTCTATTTTATTCTTGATATTGTTAAGGACGCCGTTTGTAAAGGATCTTGATTTAGGATCGTCAAACTTCTTAACAAGCTCAAGCGCTTCGTTAATAGAAACAGTGTTGGGGATATCGTCGCAATAGAGCATTTCGTATACGCAAAGTCTTATTGCGGAACGAGTTGCATTTGAAAGTCTGGATACCTTCCAGCCATCGGATGCTTCAGCAATAAGCTCGTCAATATCGGACTCGTGCTCAATAACACCGAAGTAAGTTGTCTTGATATATTTTTCCTTTACTGAATCGATATCACGGTTTTCGGTGGAAAGCGCAAAGATTTCTTCAGCGTTTTCTTCAAGGCGAAATTCTCTTTCAAAAAGCAATTCAAACGTTGCTTCCCTTTGTTCTTTTCTTGTCATAGTAAACATTCCTTTAGCAAAATAATTATTTAATCGATATATTATAATACAAATTACTGAAAAAGTCAATAAAAACAGTGAATTTTATTCAAAAAAACATGAATATTTTGTAAAAATATGCATGGAAAATAATTTTGTCAGAAAATTTCGTAAAATATGCTCTTTTACTATTGAAAAATTATTTAAAATATTATATAATGGTCTCGTATAACTTTTGTAAACAGTAAAGGAGTTCAAAAATGGCAGCAAGAAATATGGATACTCAGATGTTCCGTGTTCCAAGTGAGCGTGAGGACGAAACCAAAAGAATACTTCAGGAAATCTATAATGCTTTGAGCGAAAGAGGCTATAACCCTATCAACCAGATCGTTGGTTATATTATCTCTGAGGACCCCACCTATATTACTAACCACAATAATGCAAGAGCGCTTATAAGAAAGCTTGATCGTGATGAGCTCTTGGCAAAATTGTTGAAGAATTATCTTGACATCTGATGATAAAATTTATTAATTTACATACGATGACAGAAGAAGCAACGATTCAAGCTGAAGCTGTGCTTTGTCTTGGAAATTTTGACGGTGTTCATATTGGGCACCGTCAACTTGTTGCGTCTGTGTCGGAAAATCATAAGGCTTTAAAAACTCAATATCCAGCTCTTGTTACAGGTGCTTGGTTCTTTGACTCAGGCTCGTATAAGCATGCTGATGATATCTATTCCCTCGAAGAAAAGCTCTCGGTTTTTGCTTCTTTGGGGCTTGATTATGCCATTATTGCAAGTTTTGACGAGATGAAATCTCTTTCACCGTATGATTTTGTTGAGCACGTTTTAAAACGTGATTGCAAATGTGTACATGCTGTATGCGGTGAGAATTTCAGATTTGGCGCTAAGGCGTCAGGTGATTGCGAGACTCTTAATGAATTAATGAGTGGTAACGTTACGGTTGTGCCCCTCCTTTCAATTGATGAAGGTGATACGTCTATAGTAATTTCCTCGACATATATTCGTTCCCTTCTTGAGATTGGTAACATATCTCTTGGCAACAAATTGCTTGGCGAAAATTATTCTGTTTGTGAGGCTGTTCTTCACGGCAAAAAGCTTGGCAGAACGATTGGAATCCCCACTATAAATCAAATTCCTAACGGCAAAAAAATCATTCTTAAGAGCGGAATATATGCTACTGTTTGCACCTTGGATGATAAGAAATATTACGGTGTAACTAACGTTGGAATTCGTCCGACTGTTGAGGATAACGGAAGAAAAAATATCGAAACATTCATCATTGATTACAACGGTGATTGCTATGGAAAATCCGTTAAAATTGAATTTATAGAGCGTATCAGAGATGAGATGAAATTTGAAGATATCAATGCTCTTAAAAATCAAATTAACAAAGACATAATCAAAGTAAAAGAAATATTCAACTGCTAAAAAAAGAGGTGAGAACAATGCTCAAAAAGGTGATATGCATCATTGTTTTGGGAGCGATATTGTTCTCATCTTTTTCATTGTCTGCTTTTGCAATGACAATTGATGAAAGCAACGGAAATATAGATTCCTATTATCTTTACAATTACGAAAATAGTATGATTATGGCACAAAAAAATGCAGATTCCAAAATACCTGCATCGTCTGCTGTTAAAATGATGACGGCCTACGTAGCGCTTGAATCGGGCGTTTCTTTTGATAAACCAATAACCATAACCCAAGATATGCTGGAAGATGTATCAGGCAGATTTATGGGGCTTGTCAAGGGCGACGTTATGAGCTTTGAAGATTTACTTTATTCAATGATTTGTGCTTCATTCAACGATGCAACACAAGCAATTGCAATTTCAGTTTCCGGTTCGATTGAATCATATCTTGCACTTATGAATGAGAAGACTGCTGAGCTTGGCATGAACGATACGTTTTATGCTGATATCACCGGTCTTTCAGGATCCTCATATACAACTGTAAACGATATAAAAATTTTAGCAGAAGCTTTGATAAATAATGCTAAATACATAGAAATTACATCTACGAAAACCTATCAATTATCTGCAGTTGCAACTTGTGAGTATAATAAAATTACAAACAGGTCTTCACTTATTGGTTCATATAAGGGTATTTGCAATTTCAACACTGGCTCAAATCTTGATGATGAGGATTCTGCAGTAATATATATCAATAATGGTACTATTTCCCTTTTGTGCATTGTGATGAATGCAACTTCAGCTGAAGCTTCGAGCAACTCGGCTGAGTATTATGCGAAAAAGCTGATCAATCATGGATTGTATGATTATTCGGTCAAGGTGCTTAAGAAGGCAGATACTCCCATAACAACACTTCCGATTAAGCTTTCAATATCAAATGAGGAAGTTTATATATATTTAAAAGATGATTTAAAGGGATATGTATCCGATGACGTTGATATTGATGAGGATTTGCAATACAATTACTATTTGTTTGATTCGGAACTGAAAGCACCGATCAAGAACGGTGATCAGGTAGGTGTTATAGTAGCCTCAAAGAATGGCAAGTTTCTTGCAAGTGCTCCCTTGGTGGTAAAGGAAGACGTTGATCAAAATAGTCTTTTAACTATTATGGAATTGATGAAGGAGTACATAGGAAGCAGAGCTTTCGTTTTCACCATATTATTATTTGTTGTTTTGATGGTTTTGTATTATTACAAAAAGAAAAGCCTTCTTGATAAGATGTATAAAACACCCATTAAGAGGACTTTAAAATATTATAGAAAATAAAAAAATCCAAGCCGATTGGCTTGGATTTTTTGGCAGGGGCAGGAGGATTCGAACCCGCGACCCACGGTTTTGGAGACCGGTACTCTACCAGCTGAGCTATACCCCTATGTTGTGCCGCCTATCGACGACTTTGATATTATAGCACAAGAAAAAGAAAAAATCAAGGGGTTTTTCAACATTTTTTAGTAAAATATTAAAATAATTTGACATATTTATTTCTTTATGATAAAATTGTTGAAATATAAAATTAGTTCATAAAATAAGGAGGATAAATTATGAAGCTATATGCCCCGAGCTACTACCAAGAATTTGTTTGTGTCGCAAGCAAGTGCAAGCACTCTTGTTGTATTGGTTGGGAAATTGATATTGACGAAGCATCGTTATCAAAATATGATTCCCTTTCTGCTAAATACGGTAACGAGATTAGAGAAAGCATAGATTATTCTTCTACTCCACATTTTAGGTTAACTGAAAATGAGAGGTGCACCCATCTTGACTGCAATGGGTTGTGTAAAATAATCAGATCAGTCGGTGAGGAATATCTTTGTGATATTTGTCGTGAGCATCCTAGATTCTATAATTTTACAAATTACGGCAAGGAGGTAGGTCTTGGCATTTCGTGCGAAGAAGCTTGCCGGATTATTATGAATTCGGATGATTATGACAAGTTTTACGTTGTTGGAGAAACCGACGGCATTCTTGACGTTTGTGACTTTGATGCTTTAGAGCATAGACAATGTATATATAAAATTTTGAAAGATTCTTCCCTTGGCTTTGATGAAAAGATAAATGCAATATTATCAAGATACGATCTGGATATTTCAACCTTTGATTTTAATGAGGTGTTTTCCTTATTGGAATATCTTGATGAAGGTCATAGAGAGATATTTTCTAATGGAAAGATCAATCACGGAATCCAGAATCCTAACAAGTTGATAAGACTTTTGGCTTATTTTATATACCGTCATTGCTCCGAGGCTGTTGATAAGGAAGAATTTAAGGCATCGCTTGGCTTGTCAATCATATTGACGTATTTAACTGGGTCCATTTCTTGTGATAATATAGAAGAAATTGCAAGGGTTGTTTCCGAAGAAATTGAGTATTCGGAAAATAATGCTGATTCTATTAAAGAAATGTTTTATTAATAATTTATAGGCATCGGTTATATGATCGATGCCTAAATTTATTGTTAAGTATTATTGAAATCATGATAAATTTGTGATATAATAATTAATAATATACTCGAATCGAGGATTTATATGAAAATCAGTGAAATTATCAAAGGAAGCAAGCCCTCTCTCTCTTTTGAGGTTTTTCCTCCCAAAACAAATGATAAATATGAAAGCGTTTCAAAGGCAGTGTCTGAAATAGCGTCGCTTTCTCCGTCATATATGAGCGTTACATACGGCGCAGGCGGTGGAACAAGTGAATTTACTTCAAAAATTGCCAAGGAAGTATCATCATATGGAGTTACTTCCCTTGCCCATCTTTCTTGCATTTCTTCAACCAAGAAACAAGTGAAAGATCAGCTCTCTGCTTTAAGTGAAATTGGCATAGATAATATTCTTGCATTGAGAGGTGATATTCCTCAGGGGCTTGATAAATCGTCGCTTGAGTATAGATATGCATATGAATTGATCGATGAGATTAAAAGCTTTGGAAACTTTTGCATCGGCGGTGCTTGCTATCCCGAAACGCATCCCGAAAGTGAAAGCATTGAAAAGGACATTGAATATCTTAAAATCAAGGTTGATCACGGCTGCGATTTTTTGACAACTCAGATGTTTTTTGATAATGATATATTCTATCGTTTTGTTGATAGATTGAATGATAACGGTATTGACGTGCCCGTTATACCAGGCATTATGCCCATTACCGCATATTCTCAGATTGATAGAATGGTGATGATCTCCGGAAACGAGCTTCCCTCTTCGTTCATAAATATGATAAATAAATATCAAAACGATCCCGTTTCACTTAAGCTTGCGGGTATTGAATTTGCAACAAAGCAAGCAAGAGAAATATATGAACGAGGTTATAATGCAGTACACATCTATTCAATGAACAAATATGATGTTGCTAAACATATTCAAGCAAATTTAGAGGATATAGTTAAATGATATTTGATGACGTTGTATACGGAAAAATTGAATCGAATAATGTTTCTCCAAGTGAAGTTGAGCTTTCTGCAAGATTGAATGCTAAGGTCAAGCTTTCCGATTATAAGGAATATATTGACAAGGTAAATGAGGTTGCAAGCTATAAATTTGCTTATGTCAGATTGCCTGTATCTATAAGTGGAGACATATGCAGCTTTGAGTTTGCTTCTGTTGTAAGCAATTCGTTATCAAGAGTGCTTAACGGATGCTCAGATGTAATATTTTTAGCGGTTAGCGCAGGAGTCGAAGTGGATAGATTGATTGCACGGTCAAGCATTAATTGCAAGGCGGATGCTTTTATTTTCGATGCTATAGGTTCAGCTATGGTTGAAGCTTGTGCTGACATCATTACTGATAAAATTGCCTGTGACATTCCTTGCACAAGGAGATTCAGTCCTGGATATGCAGACTTCCCCATTGGATTTCAAAAGCAATTGCTTTCCAGATTGAATGCCGACAAAACCGTTGGTATTTCTCTTTCGACAAATAATTTGATGATACCTATGAAATCTATAACAGCACTTATTGGAATCCTTTAAGAAAGGAGATTTTATGAACAAAATAATTGAACTCATAAATAAAAGGCGCGTATATTTTGACGGTGGAATGGGCTCGATGCTTCAAAAAAGAGGCTTGAAGCCCGGCGAATTGCCCGAAATTTGGAGTATAGAGCATCCCGATATTATAGAGGATATTCATCGTCAATATTTGGTTGCAGGTGCAAACGTAATAACTACAAACACATTTGGTGTTAACTCATTAAAGCACGAAAATTATGCCGAATTGATTAAGGCATCCATTGAATGTGTAACCAAAGCAAAGGCTGGCTTTGAGGATGCCTTCGTAGCTTTAGATATAGGTCCTTTGGGAAGATTTCTTGAGCCCATCGGAGATCTTGAGTTTGAAGCTGCAGTTGAGATTTTTGCTAAGAATATCAGGGTTGCTAATGAGGTCGGTGTCGATCTTATTATAATTGAAACAATGACCGACTCCTATGAAACCAAGGCAGCAGTAATAGCGGCAAAGGAAAATTCAAGCCTTCCTGTTTTTGTAACAAACGTTTATGATGAAAACGGAAAAACCTTGACTGGTAGCACGCCTGAGTCCATGATTTCTATGCTTGAAGGTCTTTCAGTTGATGCGATTGGTATGAACTGCTCATTAGGTCCTGACAAGATGATACCTCTTATAGAGCGCTTTTATAAAGCTTCATCAACTCCGATAATTTGCAATCCTAATGCTGGTCTTCCCAAAATCATTGATGGAAAAACATCGTATTCACTCGATGCAAACGAGTTTGCAGACTACGTAAAGATTCTTGCAGAAAAAGGAGCAAATATACTTGGTGGATGCTGCGGCACTGAACCTGATTACATTAAAAGGGTTGTCGAGATTACAAAAGACATTCCGTTAAATGCTATTACTAAGAAAGAAGCAACTTTAGTATCTTCTTATACTCACACATTAGAAATCAATAAAACTCCAGCTTTGATAGGTGAACGCATAAATCCGACCGGCAAGCCCAAGTTCAAGCAAGCTTTGAGAGAAGGTGATATGAATTATATTCTCAATTTGGGCATCAAACAGGCAGATCTTGGTGTGCATCTACTTGACGTTAATGTGGGACTTCCCGAGATTGATGAAGAAACAATGCTTGCCAAAACTGTGGCTTCTTTACAATCAATTTGCGACCTTCCCTTGCAGCTTGATTCAAATAATGCTAAAGCTCTTGCAAAAGCAATGAGGATATATAACGGCAAGCCTTTGATAAACTCAGTAAACGGTGACTTGGAGAGTATGGATGCTATCTTCCCCCTTGTTAAGAAATATGGTGGTGTGGTTATTGCTCTTACTCTTGATAATAGTGGCATTCCTGAGACTCCTCAAGGTAGAGTTGACATTGCAAAGCGTATCATTGAACGCGCCAAAGCATATGGTATCCCTTCACACAACATAATCTTTGATCCACTTGCTATGACTGTTGCTACAAATCCCGATAATGCAAATATAACTTTAGAAACGGTCAAAATGTTAAGTGAGCTTGGATATAAAACCAGCCTTGGAATATCAAACGTATCTTTTGGTATGCCAAACAGAGATAAGATTAACGTCCCCTTCTTTGCTGATGCCTTGAAAAACGGATTGTCATGTGCAATTATGAATCCGAATTCTCTTCCGATGATGACTGTATATAGCAAATATATAGATTATCAAAGTGGAGTGCTTTCATTAGACGAATTTAATGCTTATATCGACGATTGTATAAGTAGTGATACAAACCACCCTGTATTGACGGCAAAAGATGCTCATATAGCAAATATAAGCCTTAAAGAAGCAATAGTGAAAGGCTTGTTATCTCAAACTACAGAGTTAACTATTTCATTGCTTGAAGCTTTTGAACCGCTTGATATCATAAATAATGAGATTATTCCTGCACTTAATGAGGTGGGTGAATCCTTTGACAAGCAAATTATTTTCTTGCCTCAATTATTGAACAGTGCTGAATGCTCAAGTCAGGCATTCTCTCTTATCAAAGAAAAGATGCCGCAGGGGGAATCAAAAGGTAAGTCTGTAATTCTTGCTACTGTTAAGGGTGATATTCACGATATAGGAAAAAATATCGTTAAGCTTTTGATTGAAAGCTATGGCTTTAAGGTATATGATCTTGGCAAGGACGTTTCTCCTGAAGCGATACTCGAAGCAGTTAAAAAGCATTCGTGCAGTTTTGTTGCACTTTCTGCTCTTATGACAACAACTCTTCCTTCTATGGAAAAGACAATTCAACTTTTACATTCCTATGATGAAAGCATTAAAATCATGGTTGGTGGGGCTGTATTGACCGAAGAATATTCAAAGCAGATAGGTGCTGACTTCTATGGCAAGGATGCAATAAGTGCTGCCAAAATAGTAGAAGAATATTATAAATAAATTAAGCCGAGTAAATCCTCGGCTTTTTTATATGTATCGTTCCCCATTGTCGGCAAAAATCAAAACGATATTTTGATTTTTCTTATCAAGACGTTTGGATACTTCGATTGCAGCGGATAATACTGCACATGAAGAAATTCCTGCAAAAATCGAGGCTTTTTCAAGCAAAATCTTGCTTGCTGTTTGACAACTGTCATAGTCTGTTTTAATGATATTATCTACTACTGACATATCTAAAATTGATGGTACAAATCCAGCGCCGATTCCTTGTATGTTGTGAGGGTAGCTTTGAGGTAAAACTCCGTAAATTTTTGTTTTTTGATCTTTGCTTTTGAAGTACTTGCCGATACCTGTTATAGATCCACCTGAGCCTATACCTACCACAATCGCATCAACTTTGTTCAGACTTTGGTCAATTTCTTTTGCAGTATTTTCAAAATGAACTTTAACACATGACGGATTATTAAATTGATTACAATAATACGCGTTATTGGTATCAGCTATCTTTTGTGCAAGATCAATTGCACCACTCATTCCCTTGCTTTTATCAGTTAAATGAATTGATGCGTTGTATTTCTTCATTAATTTAATTCTTTGCTCACTCATGTTTTCAGGCATTGTGATAAAGCACTTATATCCTTTTATTTGCGAGATTGCTGCCAAAGCTATTCCCAAATTTCCGGAGCTTGCTTCAACTATGGTTTTAGAAAGCAAATTCCCCTCTTTTTCGGCATCATCGATTAATTGCAAGGCAGCTCTATCCTTTATAGAACCAAATGGATTGAAATACTCTAATTTTGCAAATAACCTATTTGAAATGCCATAATATTTTTCGATTTCTTGAAGCCTTATAAGTGGAGTATTACCTATAGTTGATAAAATATTTTGCATGGATTCACCTCATGCAATAATATTAGAAAAAATAATAAAAAATTCATTATTTTTTCATGCTTCTTATTGAAATATTATTGCCAATGTGATAGAATAATAAAAGTAATTAATCTTGAAAGGTTTATATATGAGAGATAAAAATTCGTTTGGTATAATTGTTCTTGTTTTGCTGGTAATATGTCTTCTTCTATTAGTGGCATTGAACGTGATTATATTATCTGATGATACTACTGTTGATAACGGCGAGGTTGACAACGGCGTTATTCTTCCTCTTAGCGCAGATGCAGGTCAAGAGTACGTTGATAGCTTATATTTTGTTGGTGATTCTACAACATATCATTTTTTTAAGGGTGGTATAGACAAGAGCCATCTCTTGCTTCCCTCAAGCTTTACATTGAGCTTGAATTCTGAAATTTGTGACGTTTTGGTAGGCGACACAAATCTTACTATTCCCGAATCAATTAAAGCAAATAATGCAAAGTATGTTATTATTACACTTGGCGTTAACGGAGCTGACAGATTTTCGGAAACTGCTTATAAGACCTACTATAACAAGCTTATTAATGCAATTAAGCTGTCTTCGCCTTCGACTAAAATTATACTTCAGTCTGCATTCCCTGTTACAAAAGATTATAGTGACAAGGACAACGGAATATCTAACGAAGGCATAAACAGGTTAAATGGATGGTTGAAGGAAATTGCCAAAGAGCAAGGTCTTCCCTATCTTGATACTCAATCCGTTCTTAAGGGTGCCAACGGCGCTATGATCGAGGATTACAGTGAGGGTGACGGCGTTCACATGAATGCTAAAGCTTATAAAGCAATACTCGAATATATTAGAACTCACGCATATAAATAAGGAGATACTATGAAGAAAGATAAATTATTGATTTTAGTTATAGCTTTGGCTCTTGTTATTGGAGTTGTAATAGCTATTGCAGTTGCTTCAGGTAACAATTACACTGACACTTATTCTTCCCCTGAGATTTACGAAAACGTTAAAGACAGCTTCGTTACTGAAGGCGGAACAAAAGTGCTTGACGATGACGTTATTCTTGAATTTACAGACAAGGATATAGATTATCTGGTAGATTATATTGTAATCAAAGCAAACAATGCAAAGAATATCAATGAAATTGGTATTTTTAAGCTTAAGGATGGCAAGGCCGCTGAATTTAAGAAGATTGTTACTCAGTATCTTGAAGGAATTCAACAAAAATATCGTGCTATGGATTACTTCCCTGAAGAGGTTGAAAAGATAGATTGCGCTAAGGTTGAGGTTTATGGTAATTACGTAATCTATTCCTTCTTGAATGAGAATGATACCGAAGCATTTTACAGAGCAGTTGAAAATTTAATTACAAAATAAAATTAACGGCAATATCAAACGATATTGCCGTTTTTGTTATTTGTGCAAAATTTTCTTTAAATATTGACCTGTATAGCTTGACTCATTTTGAGCAACCTCTTCAGGAGTGCCACAAGCAACCAAAGTGCCACCTGCATCTCCTCCCTCGGGACCAAGATCAATTATATGATCGGCACTTTTGATGACGTCAAGATTGTGCTCTATTACAAGAACAGTATTTCCTCCGTCAACAAGTCTTTGAAGTATTGAAAGAAGCTTTGAAACGTCTTCGGTGTGGAGTCCTGTTGTGGGCTCATCAAGAATATAGATAGTTTTTCCTGTGCTTCTCTTGGCAAGCTCAGTAGCCAATTTGACTCTTTGCGCTTCACCGCCCGAAAGTGTCGTTGAGGATTGACCAATCTTGATATAGCCAAGACCTACGTCGTTTAAGGTTTCAAGCTTTTTGCGAAGCCTAGGAAGTCCGTCAAAGAATTCAAGACCTTCTTCTATAGTCATATCGAGAACGTCAGAAATATTCTTTCCCTTGAATTTAACCTCAAGGGTGTCATGATTATAGCGCTTGCCCTTGCAAACGTCACAAGTAACGTATACGTCGGGTAAGAAGTGCATTTCTATGCATTTAACACCGTCACCTTCACAGGCTTCGCATCTTCCACCCTTTACGTTGAATGAAAATCTTCCCGATTTATATCCTCTTGCTTTTGCATCGGTCGTTTGAGCAAAAAGCTCTCTTATATCGGTAAATAATCCTGTATAGGTTGCAGGATTTGAACGAGGTGTTCTTCCAATAGGGCTTTGGTCAATGCAAATAACCTTATCAAGATGCTCATATCCGATGATTTTATCGTGTTCACCGGGGACTTGATAATAGGCATTATTAAGCTTTGTTGCAAGCTTAGGATATAGTATTCCGTTGACAAGAGAAGATTTGCCGGATCCCGAAACACCGCTGACAACCGTCAATGTGCCAAGAGGAATTTTAACGTTGATGCTCTTAAGATTGTGCTCTCTTGCTCCAAAAATTTCAAGATAGTTGCCGTTCCCTTGTCTTCTTGACTTGGGCAACGGTATTTTTTTTCTTCTTGAAAGGTATGCAGCGGTTATAGACTTGGTATCATTCATCAGCTCTTCGGGTGTGCCTGCGGCAACAACTCTTCCACCGTGAATACCTGCACCAGGACCGATATCGATAATATAGTCGGATTCGAGCATGGTTTCTTCATCGTGTTCAACTACGATGACTGTATTTCCCATATCTCTGAGCTTTTTAAGAGTTGCAATGAGCTTTGAGTTATCTCTTTGGTGCAAGCCAATGCTTGGCTCGTCAAGTATATATAATACACCGACAAGAGAAGATCCAATTTGCGTTGCAAGACGGATTCTTTGTGCTTCACCGCCAGAAAGCGAGCCTGACTTTCTTGACAACGTAAGATAATCAAGTCCTACGCTTGAAAGAAAGCTAAGTCGTGCTCTGATTTCTTTAAGAATCTCCTTTGCAATAGCTTCATCAGTTGAAGAAAGCTTTAACGAGTTTATGAAATCAAAGCTATATTTTATTTGCATGTCACAGAATTTGTCGATTGGCAAATCACCTACAGTAACTGAAAGCGCTGCAGGCGACAAACGTCTGCCATGACATTCAGGACAAGGCGCATCCTCGATGAATTCGTCATAATAATCGGCATTGTTTTGCATATTCATTCTTTGCTCGATTATTTTAAGGATACCGTCAAATTTGGCTTTTTGTCTATGAGCCTCTCCACCGAAATATCTAACTATTTCATAAGTTTCATCACCGCTTCCGTTAAGAAGGACGTTGATGGCTTCGGGAGAAAAGTTTTCTATGGGAGTGTCCAAGTCAAATCCGAATCTTTGTCCAACTGCTATAAAAAGTGGACCGTTCCAGCTCTCTTCGTCAAGTGACTTGAAGCCATTAACTGCGATAGCTCCGTTATGAAGAGTGACTGATTTATCGGGAATGATTTTATCGATAGAAAGCTTTCTTAAAGTACCAAGTCCAAAGCATTTAGGACATGCTCCTGTGGGATTGTTGAATGAAAACATTCGAGGCTCAAGGTCGCCGATTGAAAATCCGTGCTCTTCACAAGCATAGGACTGAGAAAACGCCATCTCGGTGCTTTCTTCTCCGTCTCTTGGAACGGTTACAATGAGAAGATAACCTTCCGAAGCTGAAAGCGCATTTTCAACAGAATCTGAGAGTCTTGAGCGCATATCACTGCGCATCACAAGACGGTCGATAACTATTTCAATATTGTGCTTTTTGTTTTTGTCGAGTGCTATTTCTTCGTCAAGCTCGTAAAGATTTCCGTCCACTCTTACACGAACGTAACCGCTTTTCTTTGCATCTGAGAAAATCTTTTCGTGTCTTCCCTTTTGAGCTCTGACTACTGGAGAAAGTACAAGAAATCTTGTCCCTTCTTCCATTGTCATAATTCTGTCGATGATTTGGTCTATGGTCTGACGTCTTATTTCTTTTCCGCAAAAAGGACAGTGAGGTACGCCGATTCGGGCATATAACAGTCTTAAATAGTCGTATATTTCAGTAACTGTACCAACTGTCGATCTTGGATTTTTAGAGGTTGTTTTTTGGTCTATTGAGATAGCCGGTGACAAGCCCTCGATTGAATCAATATCGGGCTTATCCATTTGACCTAAAAACATTCTGGCATATGAGGAGAGAGATTCAACAAACTGTCTATGGCCTTCGGCATAGATAGTGTCAAAGGCAAGTGACGTTTTTCCCGAGCCTGATAATCCGGTCAGTATAACAAGCTTATCTCTTGGGATGGTTACGTCAATGTTTTTGAGGTTGTTGACTCTTGCTCCCTTAACAATTATATTTTTTGTCATTTTATATCCTTTTATTTGTTATTTCTGATTTCTGCAATCTTATCTCGCAAGAACGCAGCCTTTTCAAATTCAAGATGATGAGCAGCCTCTCGCATTTCCTTAGTGAGCTTTTCAATAAGTGAGTCTCTTTCTTTTTTGCTCATCTTCTTGATATCTTTTTTAGACTTCTTTGAGGTATCGTCATCGCGCATACCAAGATCAATAAGATCTCTGACACCCTTGACAATTGTTTTCGGAATAATTCCGTGTTCATTATTATAATCGGTTTGGATTTTACGTCTTCTGTTGGTTTCGGAGATTGCACGCTCCATAGAACCGGTTATTTTATCAGCATACATAATAACTTTGCCATCTACATTTCTTGCTGCACGGCCAATTGTTTGTATGAGAGACGTTTCGGCTCTTAAAAATCCTTCTTTATCGGCGTCAAGTATTGCAACAAGTGAAACCTCGGGTATATCAAGTCCCTCTCTTAAAAGGTTGATTCCAACGAGAACGTCAAACTTTCCAAGTCTTAAATCTCGAATAATCTCAATTCGTTCCAAGGTGTCAACGTTAAAGTGGATGTATCTAACCTTTATGCCGTTGTTTTTTAGATATTCGGTAAGGTCCTCTGCCATTTGCTTTGTAAGCGTTGTAACAAGGACGCGCTCGTTCTTTTCCACTCTTTTCTTGATTTCACCCATAAGGTCATCAACTTGTCCTTCAATGGGACGAACGATGATTTCGGGATCAACAAGACCTGTAGGCCTTATGATTTGTTCAACGATTTGAGTGGAATTTTCTTTTTCATAATCAGCAGGGGTTGCACTGACGAAGATAGCTTGATTTATCTTATCTTCAAATTCTTCGAATCTAAGTGGACGGTTATCATATGCTGATGGCAAACGGAAACCGAAATCGATAAGATTCTTCTTTCTTGCTGTATCGCCACTGCTCATTCCTCTGACCTGAGGTATTGATACGTGGGATTCATCGACGATAAGAAGATAATCGTCGGGCAAGTAATCGAGCAGGGTGTAGGGCGTGCTTCCGACAGGTCTTCCGGAAAGGATTCTTGAGTAGTTTTCTACTCCCGAGCAAAATCCTACCTCACGAAGCATTTCCATGTCGTATTTTACTCTATCACTTATTCTTTGTGCTTCGATATATTTGTTTTGAGATTCAAAGAATTTAACTCTTTCATTCATCTCGTTAAAAATTTCATTGATCGCAGCCTCGCGCTTTTCATCGGACACTGCGTAGTGTGTTGCAGGAAATATTGCAACGTAAGACATTACGCGAAGAATTTCACCAGTTACAACGTTGATTTCGGAAATTCTATCGATTTCATCGCCAAAGAATTCAACACGGATAGCCTTATCTCCACTGGATGCAGGAAAAATTTCAACAGTATCTCCTCTGACACGGAAATTATCTCTGACGAAATTTATATCGTTTCTGTCATAGCTGATGGAAATCAATCTTCTGATAAGCTTATCTCTGCTCATCTCCATGCCAGGTCTTAAATCGATGACGAGATTCTTATATTCTTCGGGATCACCGAGCGAATAAATGCAAGAAACGGAAGCAACGATGATTACGTCTCGCCTTTCAAATAATGACGAGGTAGCGCTATGTCTGAGCATATCGATTTCATCATTAATGAGAGCATCCTTTTCGATATATACGTCTTTTCCCGGAATATATGCCTCGGGTTGGTAATAATCGTAATATGAAACGAAATATTCAACTGCATTTTCGGGGAAAAACTCACGAAATTCTGAGCAAAGCTGTGCTGCAAGAGTTTTATTATGTGCAAGAACAAGAGTTGGTCTGTTCAAATTGGAAATTACATTAGCCATGGTAAAGGTTTTACCGGAGCCTGTAACACCAAGGAGGGTTTGCATTCTATCCCCTCGTTCAACTCCGTTTGTTAAAGCTTTAATGGCTTCGGGCTGGTCTCCGGTCGGCTTGTATTGGGAAACTAACTTAAATTTATTCATTCGTAGCCTCCCATTTGTTGATATATTTGGGCTTGGGCATCATTTCGGAATAGATAACGTCCTTCATTCTTGCTAAATATTCGCGCAAGCTATAGATGGGTTGCTTACTATACGTGCGAAGCGCGCCGTCAAGTCCGTATGCCTCAAGTCCTAATTGTTTTGCAATATATATTGCACGGTGCAAGTGGTATTTTTGGCTAACAATAAGAATTCTATCGTATCCATAGACATTTTTGGCTCTATAAATGCTCTCATATGTGGAGAGGCCGTAGCCGTCGCAGATAATATTTATATCATCAATGCCATTATTGTTAAGAACCTTTTTCATTGTGACAGTTTCCTCATAATCACTGTGTTCACTGTCTCCACTGATCAAAATATAATGTGACTTTCCGTCTTCAAATGCGTGATATGCTGCCATCAATCTGTCATAGAGCATATCGGTAGGTGTTCCGTCACTCTTAACCCCTGCACCAAGGATAAGTATACAGTCAAAATCATCGGATATTTTTATAAGCTCATCAACCGAATAGATATTATCGTTAGTTTGTTCATATATATTGAGATTTATGATTAAAACGAAGAGAAAAACAAGCGCGAGAACAAAAGATGCATAAGAAATTACTTTAAGCATCGATTTTCTATTGTTTTTGCAAAAATCAACAAAACCTTGAATAAATTTGCTCATAATTCTCTCCTTTATAATTATATATTAATAAAACGTTGCAAGCTCAGGATTGGGCTTTACTGCAAATGAGGTAGCTTCTGCATAAAGTACAGGACCTACTCTATTATACATAGGATGATGTTCAATCTTGATTTTTGCAGTTAAAAGCACCCAATCTCCTGTGTTTAACGATATGTTTTCATTGAATTTGCAAACAAGTCCTGCAAAGGTGATATCGTCAGCGCAACAAGTCATAACGTGTCTGCCAATTATAGCAGAAGCGTCACCGAGATTTGCATCGCGTGCTACAAGCCCCTTGAATTTTACAGTTTTACCCTTGTATTTGTCGACGTCTTCTCCCATATCTCTATACCAAATAGCATAGTCCTTGTCATCTATTTCGATAACGTCGGCATCAACGTCAAAAGGAAGCTCGTCTTCGATATCATCATATTCGATGCTTCCATCAGGAAAATCGTATACAATCTCAGCTCGTGGATTAACGCCACGGACAATTTTATGTATGCTTTCCCTGTCTGCATCTTTAGTTGCGCGATTAAGGACAACCATTTCGCAAACTGAGAGTTTATCGAACATAAGTGATCTCATATTGGCATTATAAAGCTCAAAGGTTGAGCAATCTGCAGCCATAACTATCTGGAAAATATCCCAACATTCGGGCATATTCATAAACAAGGGTTCAAGCTGCCACATGCCGTTATATTCAACGATGATTCTATCGATAATATGCTTGTTTGTGATAGCATTGAGGTTGTCAAGTGTGATATCTTCCTCGTTTTCTATATTGTGGAGATATACGTTTTGTCCCCAAAAGCGAGAGGGATCATATTCATCAATGCCTTCTTCACAGCAAATGAGCATGGTTTTCTCACCTGAATTGAATCTTTGATCCTCTAAGGATTCTTGAATCATATGTGTTTTTCCACCTTCAAGAAATCCCACGAATAAATATACGGGAATCTTTTTCATTTTGTCACCTATTATTTAAAAAGTTCTGAAATTTCTTCTTTATTGATATGTGAACCGATTACACATATCTTGCCTATAACGTCGGCATTGCCTCTTCTGACATCGGTTTCCTCGGGAATGTAATCAAAATAAATCCATTCTCCATCGATTGAATCAACAATACCCTTTGCTCTCAAAATAATGCCGTATTTATAGCCTTTTTCGAGCTCTTTGAGAATGTTTTCGATGTCCTCGCAACTGAATTTCTTTGCTGTTTCAATGCCCCATGATTCAAACACCTCATCTGCATGATGATGGTGGTGATGCTCGTGATGATCGTGGCATCCACATTCACAATGCTCGTCGTGTTCGTGATGAGTATGATGTTCATGATGGTCGTGATGGTCGTCATGATGTTCATGGCATCCACAATCGCAATCTTCATCGTGGTTATGATGGTGATGCTCATGGTGATGATCGTGACAACCACAGTTGCACTCTTCGTCGTGATGGTGGTGATGGTGGTGTTCATGCTCAATTTCTTCAAGAGCCTTTTCAAGAGAATTAGAGTGCTCTATAGCATCAAGAATTTGGTTTCCTTTAAGCTTGTCCCAATCAGTTGTGATAATTGTTGCATCGGAATTCTTTTCTCTTAAAATTGCTACACATTCAGCGATTTTAGCTTCACTTGCCTTTGATGTATGGCTAAGAACGATACATTTTGCTTCTTCAATTTGGTTGTTGAAGAATTCACCGAAATTTTTCATATACATTTTGCACTTGTTTACGTCGGCAACTGTTGTAAGACCGTTGAGTGTGATATCGTGGTCAAGAACCTTTTGAGTGGCTTTGATTACATCAGAAAGCTTACCGACACCGGAAGGCTCGATAATGATTCTATCTGGATTATATGTTTTTATCGCCTCTTCAAGAGCTGCAGAAAAATCACCGACCAGGCTACAGCAAATGCAGCCGGAATTCATCTCGGTGATATTGATTCCGGAATCCTTTAAGAAGCCTCCGTCAATACCGATTTGACCGAATTCATTTTCAATGAGCATAAGCTTTTCTCCGGTATATGCTTCTGCAATCATTTTTTTAATGAGTGTTGTTTTTCCTGCTCCTAAAAAGCCTGAATATATATCAATTTTCATTGTTAGATCTCCTTTTACAAATAATAATATACCAACTTATATTTTACCTCAAATAATTATTAATGTCAACATAAGATATCAAAAATATTGACTTTATTTATTATTTATGTTAGTATTAATATATAAACTTTGAAACGGAGAACTTTATGAAACACGTTGATATATATACGGACGGTGCTTGTCGAGGAAATCCCGGTAAGGGTGGATGGGGTGCAATCCTTGTTTACGGAACAACCGAAAAGGAGCTCTCAGGTGGCGAGCGCGAAACCACTAATAATAGAATGGAGCTTACAGCTGCAATTAAGGCGCTTTCAGCTCTTAAGGAAAAATGTGAAATAACACTTTATTCTGACTCGAAATATATGATTGACGCTATAGAAAAGGGGTGGGCGCAATCCTGGAAGGCGAAGGGATGGAAAAAGGCAGATAAATCCCCTGCCCTTAATCCCGATCTTTGGGAGAAGCTTTTAAAGTTAATTGAGCTCCATGACGTAAGCTTTGTATGGGTAAAGGGACATGCAGGACACACGTATAACGAGCGCTGCGATAAGCTTGCCACCGATTTTGCTGATTCTTTTGTTGATTGATATGGAACATAGAATGAATTTATGTAATGCCCCTTTTATTTCGATCCAATCGGGCAGAAAAACTGTTGAGATGCGATTGAATGATGAAAGAAGAAGCTCATTGAAAATCGATGATATTATTATTTTTACAAACAACGATACTCAAGAGGAGTTGACTGTTAAAGTAATTGAAGTTACACCATATAAAGACTTTTTTGAGCTTTATTTGCATTATGACAAAACTGAGATAGGATATACTGAGGATGAGGCCGGCGATCCTTGTGATATGTATCAATATTATCCTAAAGAAAAAATTGAACAATACGGTGCTTTAGCTATCAGAATTCAAGTAATATAAAAAACCTGCAAGATAACTCTTGCAGGTTTTATTTTTATTTTTATTTTTATTAATCAACCACTCTATTGATCTTGAATCTTATGATCTTTCTGGAAGTGTTCTTTTCAAACTCTTCATTTCTGATCTTAACGATTTGAACCTTTTTGTAAGGAGCAGATCTCTTGTTGATTTCGTTTACGTTATCCTTGAAGTGCTTATATGCATCATCGATTCCATGTGATTTGAGAGCATCAAAGTCGGGATAAATCTCAGCAACGATGCAATCCTTGCTAGAGCCGTCTGCATTAAGTCCTTCATAAACGACTACTTCGTTTACCCCGTAAATTCTTGAAATTTCGGTCTCGATCTCTTCAGGGTAAACATTTTTGCCGTTAGAAAGGATGATGAGGTTCTTAAGACGACCTGTGATATAAATCCAGCCCTCTTCGTCGAGCTTACCGTAGTCACCTGTCTTGAAGTAGCCTTCTTCGTCAAATGCTGCAGCAGTTGCTTCGGGATTCTTATAGTAGCCAATCATTACGTTGGGACCCTTAACGCAAATTTCACCTTCACCGTTTTCATCGGGATCGGCAATCTTTACCTGTTCACCGATAATCGGTACACCAACACTGCCCTTCTTTCTGTATTCATTTCTGTTACAAGAAATAAGGGGAGCACATTCAGTGATACCATAGCCGTTAAGAATTGTGATGCCGATTCCCTCGAAGGTATCGATAATATCCTGGTTAAGAGCAGCACCACCACAGATAATCATTTCAAGCTTTCCACCAAAGGAACTTGTAACACTTGCAAAAAGCTTTTTACGAAGGTCAAGACCAACCTTTCTCATTCCGTTACTTGCTTTGATCATAGTGCGAAGGAGCTTATCCTTACCCTGCTTTTCAGCAGTAGACCAAATTCTCTTATAGAATGTTTCTACAAAGAGAGGCACGAGGATAAGATGTGAAGGCTGTTCCTCCTTCAATTCATTAAGAATATACTTAAGACCACCGGAAATATATACCTCAGCACCCTGAGCGTAGTGACCAACAAAGTTAACTGTTGAACCAAAGGTGTGGTGAGGAGGAAGCACACAAAGTGTCTTAGGTGTGATGTTGAAGTTATACATACCCTGAGTCATATCGGAAACGATATTTGTCTGAGTGAGCATAACACCCTTACCCTTTCCTGTAGTACCGGAAGTAAATACGATACTTGCAAGCTTATCGGGATCAAGCTCATAATCGAAATATGTATTGTCGCCACCTTCAACAAGCTTTGCGCCATGATAGATGATATCTTCTAGCATCAAAACTTCATCAAGGTCAGTTTCTTTGCTCATACAAATGAATTTAGGGTTGATAGAAAGGTCATCTCTTACCTTTTCCATCTTGGAGTCAATTACCGAGCTATAGATAATGAAGTCACATTCAGCACTTTCGATGATGCTCTTGATATCTTCCCAAGGAAGCTCCTTATCAATCGGTACTGTTACTGCACCAATTGACATACAAGCATAATAAGACGTAATCCAGTTATAAGATGCCTCGCCGACGATAGCAATGTGCTTTTCTCTTACGCCTTCGGCAACTAAGCCTGTGCCCATAGAAATGATATACTCGCGAGTTTCTTTAAAGGTTTTTCTTGTTACTTCTTTTTTGTGAGGATTTTCTTTAAAGGAATATGCGATGCGGTCTGGATACTTTCTTGCAACGTTCTCAGTCATAATTCGAAAATCTTCGAATACTGTGGTTTCGTACAAGGGATAGTTTTTGTTTCTGTTTTTCATAAATATTCCCTTTCTATAATTTATTAGAATCTAATTTTTTCCTCAATATATGACTTGAGCTCTGCAATAGGAAGTCTAACCTGTTCCATTGTGTCTCTGTCACGGATAGTTACGCAACCGTCTGTTTCAGATTCAAAGTCGTATGTGATACAAAGAGGTGTACCAACCTCGTCCTGACGTCTATATCTCTTGCCGATAGAACCTGTTTCGTCAAAGTCTACGCTGAAGTATTTTGCAAGCTCGCAGTATACTTCATCAGCCTTTTCGGAAAGCTTCTTTGAAAGAGGAAGGATTGCTGCTTTAACGGGAGCAAGTGCAGGATGAAGGTGAAGAACTGTTCTTACGTCGTTCTTTTCTGCATCGATAATCTCTTCGTCATAAGCGTCACAAAGAACTGCGAGAACGCTTCTTTCAACGCCGAGAGAAGGCTCGATAACGTAAGGCGTGTATCTTTCGTTTGTCTCGGGATCGAAATATGTGAGATCCTTCTTGGATTCATTCTGGTGCTGAGTAAGGTCATAGTCGGTTCTATCAGCCACGCCCCAAAGCTCGCCCCAACCGAATGGGAACAAGAATTCAAAGTCAGTTGTTGCTTTTGAATAGAAGCAAAGCTCCTCGGGATCGTGGTCACGAAGACGAAGGTTTTCGTCCTTAAGACCGATATCAAGAAGCCACTGATGGCAGAAGTTTCTCCAATATGCAAACCATTCAAGGTCAGTACCAGGCTTACAGAAGAATTCAAGCTCCATCTGTTCGAATTCTCTTACACGGAAAATGAAGTTGCCGGGAGTGATTTCATTTCTGAAGGACTTACCAATCTGTCCGATACCAAAGGGGAGCTTCTTTCTTGTTGTTCTCTGCACGTTTACAAAGTTTGTAAAGATACCCTGAGCTGTTTCGGGACGAAGATATACTGTGTTCTTGGAGTCTTCAGTAACACCCTGGAATGTTTTGAACATAAGGTTGAACTGACGGATATCAGTAAAGTTATGCTTTTTACATGTGGGACAAGGAATGTTGTGTTCTTCAACGAATTCCTTTAGCTCTGACTGAGAGAATGCGTCTATAGGCTTTTCAAGAGTATAGCCTGTTTCCTCGCACCAGTCCTCGATAAGCTTGTCTGCACGGAATCTTTCGTGGCACTCGCGGCAGTCCATCATAGGATCGGAAAATCCAGCAAGGTGTCCGGATGCAACCCATGTCTGAGGGTTCATAAGGATAGCTGCGTCAAGACCTACGTTGTACTTGTTCTCTTGAACGAACTTCTTCCACCAAGCTTTCTTGATGTTGTTCTTGAGCTCTACTCCAAGAGGGCCGTAGTCCCATGTGTTTGCAAGACCGCCATAGATTTCAGAACCGGGGAAAATGTAACCGCGGTTTTTGCATAAAGCAACGATCTTGTCCATTGTTTTTTCTGTGTTAATCATAATTTTGCCTTTCCTCCTTATAGCTGGTTTGCTATAAAAGATATAAAAATTTATTTAAAAATATTTTTGGTAGCTTTGTTGTTGGATGGTACAAAATACGTGTTAGTTGATGAAGACATTGTTTCTCCTTCAAGCTTGACTGTATTTTGTGTTATTGATGAGAAGTTTGCAAAAAAATCACAGTAGGCATTAATCTCATCGTCAGTTAAATTTGTTTTAAGATTGAGCTTTGATTTATTAACTATCAATGCTGATTTAACGGCTTCCATATTATTGGAATTCGACTGAGTTGATATGAAATTATATAAGAAGGTTTCACCCATATCAGCCATCGAAACCTTAGATGCATCATAATTGCTATAAGTGAACATTGCCTTTGCAAGCTCACCAGTCATATAAACATTTCCGGAATATTCATTTCCATTGAAAACGAATGGATGTCTTATAAGGTATTCGAATTTATCAACACCGTCGGTCAAAGAAATCAACGAGTCCATAGTAATAAACAAATATCGATTTACCTTTGCTCCTGTCAAATCCTCAATGGTATCAATCAATGCAGAAGGCTTGCCGCTTGAATACAAGTTTTGCAAAATATTTCCGTTTGAAAGCATTGTGTTATCGGGAATTGCCAAAGAAGTAATGGAATTGTTTTTAGGGTTACAATGCAATAAAGCAACAGAAATCAAATCTCCGTTATGAGTTAAGCCGATAAGAACATTGGATTTTCTTTCAGTGGGGTCAACAATCATGCTTTCAAAATAGAGATTGGTCATTATGATAGCTGAAATTATTGCAAATACTATCAAAGAAATCAAAAAAGATTTCTTAAAAAGATCTGATTTAATCTTCATAATCGGCTCCTTTCATAATTAATTAGTCGTGTAATCTTTCTCCGAGAATATTTCTGTATTTCTGATAGAATTCTTCAAAGTAGCCTTTATCCAGGGCTTCTCTGATCTTTTCAGTAAGCTCATTATAGAAATAGAGATTATGGATTACTGCAAGTCTCATACCAAGCGCCTCTTTTGCTTTGATAAGATGTCTGATATAAGCTCTGCTATAATTTTTGCATGCAGGACATCCACATCCTTCGTCAAAGGGACGGGGATCCTTTGCATACTGCTCGTTCATGACATTCATTCTTCCATGCCATGTGAAGAGATTGCCGTGACGCGCATTTCTTGAGGGCATTACACAGTCAAAGAAATCAACGCCTCTATGAACTGCTTCAAGAATGTTGCAAGGTGTACCTACACCCATAAGGTATCTGGGTTTGTCAGTAGGCATATAGGGTTCAACAACCTCAATAATGTGGTACATATCCTCGGTTGATTCACCAACGGCAAGACCTCCGATTGCATATCCGTCAAGATCGAGCTTTGCGATTTCTTCCATATGCTTGATTCTAAGATCATCATAGGTGCTTCCCTGATTGATTCCAAAAAGCATTTGGTTTTTATTGATAGTATCGGGCAAAGAGTTGAGTCTTTGCATTTCGTTTTTACATCTGACAAGCCATCTTGTTGTTCTTTCACAAGATTGCTCAACATATTTATATTCAGCAGGGTTTTCAATGCACTCATCGAATGCCATTGCAATTGTGGATGCAAGATTTGACTGAATCTGCATGCTTTCCTCAGGTCCCATAAAAATTCTCTTTCCGTCAACGTGAGAAGCAAAGGTTACACCCTCTTCAGTGATTTTTCTTAAGGATGCGAGAGAAAATACCTGAAATCCTCCGCTATCCGTTAAAACAGGCTTATCCCAATTGAAGAATTTGTGAATGCCTCCCATTTCCTTGATGAGCTTGTCACCGGGTCTAACATGGAGGTGATATGTATTAGAAAGCTCAACCTGACACTTAAGCTCGCGAAGATCCATTGTAGAAACTCCACCCTTGATGGCTGCGCACGTACCAACGTTCATAAATACGGGAGTTTGGATATCTCCGTGAACGGTATGCAACACACCACGTCTTGCTTTGCCTTCAGTTTTTAAAAGTTCAAAATTTTTACTCATTACTGTTCCTTTCATTGATTATGAACGCTCAAATTGATAGTCAAGATTCTTCTTTGAAAGCTCCATAGCAACAGGTCTTCCGTGAGGACAGAAGGTTATATCCGGAATCTTCATAAGCTGCTCAACAATCCATTCTGTATGAGCATCAACGTATTCTCTTCCGGCCTTGATTGCTGCTTTGCAAGAGGCTTGATACAATGCTTTTTCAAAGAGGATATCTCTGGTAAGCTTGGCGTTTCCCTGTCCGTCTTTAATACGGTTAATCATAGTAGAAATTGTATCTTGAATATCACAGGAAGCAAGCTCTGTTGGTATTGAAGCAATCAAAACGCTATATTTTTTGGTTTGAATATTAAATCCAAGCTTTTCAAATTCAATCAAATAATCATTGACGATTGATATTTCAGCTGACGTCAACATAATTTCGATAGGTGCTATCAAAATTTGTGATGATGGCTCTTTTTTGGACATCATTTCCTTGTTTTTCTCGAAAATGATTCTTTCGTGAGCTGCGTGCTTATCTATAATAAGCATTTTATCGTCTCTTTCAACGATAAGATAAGAATTGAAGACTTCTCCGACTATTCTATAAGAAATAGATTTTACGGCGGAAGGTTGATTTTCTACAATATCCTCCTCTGTATCTTCCTCGATAAAATCATCATTATCGGGGTCGTCAGGGCTTATCATTGTAGCGGGATCAAATACATTTGTCAAGAAGTAAACATAATGATCGACTGCCTTTTCAATCGGAATCTTATCAACATCCATAGCATAAAGCTCTGCGCCTTCAAGTTTGTCATAATCGATAGTCGTTGACACCTCTGGCTTTTCGGATATAACCTCCTGAACAATCGGTTTTTCATCGATTATCTTTCTGTTGGGTACTTCATCGGTTAGCTTTATTTGCTCAACCTTGCTCTCGTTTTTAGAGTCTTCAATTGGAGCGAAGGTATGTGACAACGGACGTGCCTCTGCCAAGCTTTTATACTGTGTGGAAGTGATTCTTTGAGGAATTTCATCTTTAGAAGAGCCAAGCTTTATTTCGGGACGAGTTGTATTTTCCTCAAGAGCGCTTCTTACTGTGTGATATATTGCCTCGAAAACGGGCTTTTCGTTGGCAAATTTAACCTCAAGCTTTGTGGGATGCACATTAATATCAACGATCGATGGATTGATTGTGAGGTTTAACACGCAGCACGGGAATTTTTCGGGAGCAAGATATGAAGTATAGGCTTGTTCGATTGCAGCCATAGCAAGCTTGCTCTTGATAAATCTATTGTTTATGAAGAAATTTTGATAATTTCTATTTGATTTAACTACGTCTGAGCGACCGATATAACCTTGAACTCGAATATCGTTTATCTCTGAGTCAACGTATATCATAGCATTTTGCATTTGCTTGCCCATAACGATGTAAATAACGTTTTCAAGCTTTCCGTCGCCCGGAGTTTCAAGCTTGATAGAGCCGTCAGAAATGAATCTGAAGGCGATTTCGGGGTGGGATAATGCTATTTTCTCAACAATAGTTGCAATAGCACTTGCCTCGGTTGCGTCGCGCTTTAAGAATTTTCTTCTTGCAGGAATGTTGGCAAAGAGATTTTCAACTATGACGCTTGTACCGTTTCTTGCAGCCTGTTCACTGTATTCAACAATCTCGCCACCGTGTGACTCGATCATTGCACCGTACGCAGCTTCGGGAGTTTTTGATATGATCCTTAAATCGGATACGGAGGCAATCGCTGCTAAGGCTTCACCTCTGAATCCAAGTGTAAGAATTTTCATAAGATCGTCAGACGTTTTAATCTTACTTGTTGCGTGACGCTTGATAGCTATGGGAAGATCCTCTGCTTCGATTCCACAACCGTTGTCGGATACGCGCATGTATGTAATACCACCGTTTTTGATCTCGATAGTAATCTGCTTTGCACCTGAGTCTATTGAGTTTTCGACCAATTCCTTTATAACTGATGAAGGTCTGTCAACGACCTCACCTGCGGCAATAAGGTTAGCCACCGCAAAGGAAAGCACATTAATTTTTCCCATAGTTCTCCTTTCTTATTTGAGTCTGTTATTCAACTCAAACAAAAGATTCATTGCCTCAACGGGCGTCATTGAATTGATATCAACTTTTTTGATGTCCTCAATAACTGATTTTTCGGTAATTTCTTCGAACGTTATCAAAGATTCAAGCTCATCGTTTATATTTGAATTTGAAGTACTGAGGCTTCTTGCAGTATTTTCAACTGTTGCAAGAACCTCTTTGGCTCTTTTGATTACTTCTTTGGGTAATCCGGCAAGCTTTGCTACCTCAATACCGTAGCTGTCGTCTGTAGAGCCACGAATGATTTTTCTCAAGAATATGATATCATCACCGCGTTTTTTAGCAGCAATGTTATAGTTTACAATTCCTGAAAATTCGTCTTCCATAGATGTAAGCTCGTGATAGTGAGTTGCAAAAAGTGTTTTAGCACCGATTTTTTTGCTGTTTGTATATTCGATAATAGCTCTCGCTATGCTCATACCGTCAAAGGTTGACGTTCCTCTACCAACTTCATCGTATATTATAAGGCTTTTTTGAGTAGCATTTCGAAGGATATATGCAACCTCGTTCATTTCAAGCATGAACGTTGATTGACCTGAAGCCAAATCGTCAGAAGCTCCTACTCTTGTAAATACCTTATCTACAACGCCGATTCTCGCGTCACTTGCGGGAACGAATGCGCCGATCTGAGCCATTACTACGATCAATGCAACCTGTCTCATATAAGTCGATTTACCTGCCATATTAGGGCCTGTAATCAACATAAGTCTATTAGCTGCAGTATCAAGATAAACGTCATTAGGAACAAAATATGTGTCCTTTACGAATTGCTCAACAACGGGATGTCTGCCATCTTTGATTTCGATGATGCTACTATCATCAATTTCAGGTTTAATATAGTTGTTTTTAGCTGCAACTGTTGCAAGGCTGTTATAAACGTCAAGAGTGGCTACCAATGTTGCGGTTTTTCTGATTCTTTCGCTTTGCTCGGCAATTTGCTGACGAATCTCCTGGAAGAGATTATATTCAAGCGAACAAACCTTATCAGCAGCTCCAAGGATTGTTGCTTCAACGTCCTTAAGCTCCTGTGTGATATATCTTTCACAGTTGGAAAGGGTTTGCTTTCTGATATATCTGTCGGGCACCATATCAATCAAGGATTTGGTAACCTCAATATAGTAACCAAACACCTTGTTGTAATTGATTTTAAGTGTTTTAATACCTGTGCTTTCTCTCTCGTTTTGTGTAATGCTTTCGATCCAGGAATGACCGTCAGTCATAATGGAGCGGAGATGATCAACCTCGGCACTGTAGCCTTCAAGGATGATACCACCGTCACGAACTGAGAAAGGAGCATCTTCCTTAATGGATTTTTGAATGAGATTGTATATGTCGGAAAGAGTGTCAAAGCTTTCGTAAATCATTTTAAGCTCGTTGCTCCTGCAATCCGAAATGAGTGCTTTAACCTCGGGAAAAACCGAAATTGTATTGCATACGGCACGAAGATCCTTGCCGTTGGCAGTGCCATAGATTATCTTTGTAAGAAGTCTTTCAAGGTCCAAAACGCCTGAAAGCAAGGCCTCAAGCTCCTGACGCTTAATAAAATCCTTATACAATTCCTCAACGGCATTTTGACGGCTGATTATCATGGAAGATTTGAGCAATGGATGCTCAACCCATTGACGAAGCAATCTTGCGCCAGGAGCAGTTTTTGTCTTATCAAGCACCCAAAGAAGAGAGCCTCTCTTCTCTTTTGTGCGCATTGTTTCACAAAGCTCGAGATTTCTTCTTGAGTTGACGTCAATCTCCATAAACTGACCTGTTGAATAAATCTTAAGGTCCTTTATGTTGTTGTTTTCACTCTTTTGCATCTCGGAAATATAATTTAAAAGTGCACCGATAGAGCAAATTATGGCTTTTCTGCCATCCCAGGCACTTCTTTCGCTCTCGAAAGCTTCTCTTACTTTATCGTAAGATGAATTGAAATCAAATCTATATGCCTGATTATCAGAAACGAGGGATGAAACCCTGTCTTTAATAAACTGACCTTTATCATGAATCGTATCAAGAGGCACATTTATGATTATCTCGCTCGGTCTATAAGCTGAAAGCTCGGTATTCAACTTGGAATGCATTTCTTTTCCTGTAAATGAGGTGGCAAATGCCTGTCCTGTTGAAACGTCTGCAAAGCAAGCACCTATCTCCTCGGCATCATAATAAATGGCACAAAGATAGTTGTTTTGGTTCTCTCTCAAAAGATTGGGCTCGATGATTGTGGCAGGAGTAACAACTCTTGTAACGTCACGCTTAACAAGTCCTTTGGCAAGTGAGGGGTCCTCCATTTGCTCGCAGATAGCAACCTTATATCCCTTTTCAATAAGTCTACCTATATAGCCCTCGGCACTGTGGAAAGGAACGCCACACATGGGGGCGCGTTCCTCTTCACCGCAATCTCGTCCTGTGAGAGTAAGCTCAAGCTCGCGAGAAGCAAGGATTGCATCGTCAAAGAACATCTCATAGAAATCTCCAAGACGGTAGAAAAGAAGATAGTCCTTATATTTATTTTTTATTTCAAAGTATTGTTCCATCATTGGTGTCATGGACAATCACTCCTTATTTAAAATTTTGAATTAGTGACACTGTGAATGACAAGTAGCACAGTTGTGTGTGCAAGCAGTTTTGGGGTCCTCTCCTGTAATTGCACATGTGATGGTGTTATTAACCTCATTCATAAGTTCATTAACCTCAACCTGAAGCTGGTTAAGACGCAAAAATGAAGCGTTTGACACGATTGCATCGTAAAGAGTATTGATTCTTTCATTGATGGTATCGATTGTATACCCATCCTTGTCCTCTTTTACCATTTCAGATTGAAGAGCCTGATGCTGAACCTCGTATTCCTTAAGGGCATTCTGTAGCTCTACATCATTTTCATAAGCTTTTTTAGCCTCGTCGAATTCGACAAGTCTTGTATCTTTTTTTATAGCTTCACCAAGAAGCTTTGCAAGTTCAAAAATTTCCATATATTCTCCTTATTTAACGATTTCACCCAAAAGAGCGAACGTTTCGCATTTATTGATTTTGATATTTACAAATTTGCCTGTAAGATCTTCATCGCCGTCAAACAAAACGATTTTGTTTCCTTCGGTTCTTCCACTCATAACCTCAGGATTGTTTTTGCTTGGGCCATCACAAAGCACCTTAATAGTTTCTCCCATATGCTTCTGATTTATTTCATAAGCAATTTCATTTTGAAGGTTGAGGAGACGGTTAAATCTTTCAGACTGGACTGATGATGGAATTTGATCTACAAATTCAGCTGCGGGAGTGCCCTTTCTTGGAGAGTAGATAAATGAATAAATCATATCGTATCTTACTCTTCTTAATGCCTCAAGTGTACCCTCAAAGTCTTCTTCGGTTTCACCCGGGAATCCAACAATGATATCACTTGTGATGACGATATCGGGCATCTTTTCTCTCATATAGTCAACTATTTCGAGGTATTTATCCATCTGATAGTGACGATTCATTCTTTTAAGAATGGGATCACTTCCTGATTGCAATGGTAAATGGAATTGCTTAGCAATTTTAGGATATTTTGCAATAACGTCGACAAGCTTTTTAGTCGCATCCTTGGGGTGACTTGTCATGAAGTGAAGCTTGAAATCTCCTTCCAACTGTGCAAGCTCTTCCAAAAGATCAGCAAAGTCATAATCAAAGCTCATATCCTTGCCGTAGGAGTTTACGTTTTGACCTAAAAGTGTTATATCGTTATATCCATTGGAAATGAGATCTTTAACTTCGGCAATAATCTTGTCTTTTCTTCTGCTTCTTTCTCTACCCCTTACATAAGGAACGATGCAATACGTGCAGAAGTTGTTACACCCGTACATGATTGAAACCCAGGCACGGTAAGTGCTTTCGCGCTTAATTGGAAGGCCTTCTGCTACGGCATATTCCTCATCAGTACAATAAAGTCTTTTGCCCCTCTTTATCTTTTCGGAAAGAAGTTCAGGTAATTTGTGGATTGCGGAGGTCGAAAAAACGAAGTCAACATAAGGATATTTGAATTTGATATCGTTGACTCTGTGCTCCTGTGTAACCATGCAGCCGCAAACTGCGATTACAAGCTCAGGATTCTTTTGCTTGATGTGCTTATACTGACCTATTGTTGAAAGAGCTTTAAGTTCAGCATGTTCACGGATTGCACATGTATTAACTACAATAAGATATGCATTTTCGGGAGATGAAACAATCTCATATCCCATTGTTTCAGCCATGCCTGTAATCTTTTCACTGTCGGCCTCGTTTTGCTGACAACCAAAGGTCATTACGAATGCACCTTTTCTAAAACCGTTTTCTCTGTAAAAAAGATCATTTTCGGTTTTGATTCGGTTCATATATTTAAACTGATTTTCAATGTCTTGTGGCGACAAAATTTTAGTGTTCAAATTAATTACTCCATAAATACATAATATATCAATTTAATATTATACAACTTTAACATCGAAAAGTCAAGAAATTTATCGACGCAAATTGTATTTTTTACAAAAAAAATATCCCCGAAATCGGGGATATTTTGATTATTTCAATTTCACCTTGATATAAATCGACGTATGGTCACTTGAATATACACCATCATGGCAATTGTCAAGGATGGCATACTCAAAAACTTCACATGAATCCTTTGAAATCATAATATAGTCAATTCTTTCTCTGTTAAACTGCTCTCCCCATTTGTGGAAGGTAGCTCCATCAGCGGAAATCTGAGCTATATCGTGTGCATCATCAAATGAATCCTTAGTAGAAATAATAGTTGGAGTTGAAGGAGTAGCATTTAAATCACCCATCAAAAACGCGGGAATATCTCCGAATTCTTTGATTTTTGACAAAACCACTTTAATTCCTTCAATTCTTGCTTCTTCGCTTTCGTGGTCAAGATGTGTGTTAAATACAACGAATTCCCTGCCTGTATCTTTATCCTTAAGGATTATGTAGGTGCAAACTCTATAATGCGCTGCTCCCCATCCCTTGCTCATTACATCGGGAGTTTCACTAAGCCAAAAGCCACCGCTAGAAATCTTTTCGTATTTGTCGGTACGATAGAAAATAGGACATCCTTCACTGAGGATAAAATCGTCTCTATAGAGGATTTCGGAATCATAGCCTTCCATAGCGTTCTTCAAATAATCGTAATGAATAAACGTTACCTCTTGGAAGCCGATGATGTCAGGCTTTACTGAGTTTATGTCCTCAACTATGAGGTGAGCGCGATAAAACCAGCTCTTCTTGAATAAATCATCAGGTGAATAGCATCTTACGTTTGTGCTCATTATAGTCATTTGATCGGTTTCGGTGTTGGAAATCTGCACTGAAACGTCCTCGATAAGATATTTAGGCAAGTAAAAAAGCTGTACTGCCAAAAACAAAATGAGTAGAACAAGAATGATAATCAAAACTACCTTTAAAATTTCCATAAATCTTTCCTCCAAATAGCTTTTTGATAATTATATCACAACCCGAGCATATTATCAATAGCAAATTTCTTGCTTGACATAACGGTTTACATCGGTTATAATATTTAAGTAATTTTGTGAAAGGAGATGGAACTATGATACTTATTATTGCAGAAAAGCCAAGTCTTGCCAGAAATATAGCTGCGGGCATTGGAAAAATGGCAAACAAAAACGGTTATCTTGAGGGTAACGGTTATCTCATAACCTGGGCATTCGGTCATCTCTTTTCTTTGGCTGATATTGAGCATTACAATCCTTCACCCGACGGCTCGGGAAGATGGACGATGGAAAATCTCCCTTGCTTCCCCGCCAAATTTGTTTTTGAACTTAAAAAAGACGCTAAAAAGCAAGTTGATTCGGGAGTTGTAAAGCAATTCAATACAATCAAATATCTTTGCAACAGAACCGACGTTGACACCATTGTAAATGCAGGAGACGCCGATCGCGAGGGTGAAATTATTGTCAGACTTTGCATTCAAAATTCTCTTGAAAGTAAGAAAACAGTAAAAAGGCTCTGGCTTCCGGACCAGACCCCTCAAACCGTTGCAAAGGCTTTAACCGAAATGAAGCTCGAGGATGATTACGATAACCTTGCAAACGAAGGCTTTGCAAGAACCTATATCGACTGGCTCTATGGAGTTAATCTTACAAGATATGCTACTCTCAAAACCGGTACTCTTCTTCGTGTTGGTAGAGTTATAGTTCCAATTGTTAAGGCTATTTACGATAGAGATATGGCAATTAAAAATTTCGTGCCCGAAAAGTATTATATGATTTCGAGCAAGGAGTTTACAAACGGCGAAGTAATCGAGCTTAACGGCAAAGACAAATTCTCAAAGGATGAGCTTTTAAAGGCTGAGGAGCTTTGCAAGAAATATAATGCCTCAACTGCCATAGTTACAAGCGTAAAACGCAAAAAGGATACTCTTTCTCCCGGCAAGCTATATTCACTTTCCAAACTTCAAAACGTGCTTGGTAAGAAGTATAAAATGTCAATGAAGCAGAGCCTTGATATCATACAAAAACTCTATGAAAGCGGTTATCTGACATATCCAAGAACCAACTCTGAATATCTTGCAACGAGTGAACAAGGAAAGGTAAAAACCATCCTTGAAAACTGCAAAAAGATTGGTTATCCCGTAGAATTCAAGTTTTCTAAAAAGATATTTGACGATTCTAAAATTGAATCTCACTCAGCATTGACTCCTACCTACAAAATCCCTGATTCCTCAAAGCTTTCACCCGACGAAATGAAGGTATATTCAACTGTATTCAGACGCTTTGTTGCCGTATTCTGCGCAGAAGAATGTATCGTTGAAAGAAGTGAAATCACCATCAAGGTTGGAGATTTTGAGGAGTTCTCTATTAAGGGCACAGTTATACTCCAAAAAGGTTGGACTAAGTATGACGATTATAACCAAAAGGATAAAATATTACCCAAGCTTTCAAAGGGCGACAAGGTTGAAATTTGCTTTAAGCCCGTTGAAAAAGAGACTGCGCCGCCAAGACATTATACTATTGAAACCCTTAATAATTACCTTAAAAATCCCTTCAAGGAGGACAAGGCTGCTCTTGATGAAAAAGCAGGTGCAGATGACATAGAATCCACAGACGACTCCGAGGACTACAAGGCTATTTTCGAAGGTCTTGAACTTGGTACTGTGGCTACAAGAACGGGCATTATAGACAATGCGAGAAACAGCCAATACATCCATTTAAACAAGGACGTATATACCATTCTTCCGGGTGGCATATTTATGATCGAATCACTTATGCGAATGAACATAAATATGGATAAATACAAAACAAGTCAGCTTGGACAGGCTCTTAAAAAGGTTTATAGAGGTCAAATTCAAATTGATGACGCAATTAACCTCACAAAACAGGAATTGTCCGATATATTTATTAGCAAGGACGTTCCCATTGAGCTCGATACTGACAATGGATTTTTAGGTGATATCGTGGGCAAGTGTCCTCTTTGCGGTGGTGACGTAAAGCGTATAAAATTCGGATACGGTTGTTCTAACTATAGAGAAAATAATTGCAAATTTACAGTTAATAGCTATATCCTTGGCCGTTCCATTTCAAAAGCAAACGTAAAAATGCTTCTTGAAACCGGAAAAACCTCTAAAATTCAAGGTTTTACGTCCAAGAACGGTAAGAAATTCGATGCATTTTTAAAGCTTCAAGACGGAAAAATTGTTTTCGACTTTTAAAAACATTTCTCCTCTTTTTAACACAATTTTCGAGTATCAAATATACTGTATCAAGTGCAGTTTATTTGAAAAATTTTCTATATTTATTTTTATCTTGTGTTGATTAAACACCGAGAAAATATGGAAAAAATATACCTGTCGGTAGAAATGAAAACTGCCTATCTGCCAAGGAGGTATTGAAATGAGTGTTAAAAGAGGAGATATTTTTTATGCAGATTTGAGCCCTGTTATCGGCTCTGAACAAGGTGGATTGCGCCCTGTTTTGATTGTGCAAAACGATGTTGGAAATAGATATAGTCCAACTGTTATTGCAGCGGCAATAACATCAAAAATGGGCAAAACTCATTTGCCGACTCATATTGATATACATGCAACAGGCGTTGGTCTTGCTAAGGATTCCGTTATTTTGCTTGAACAGATCAGAACGATTGACAAGCAACGCCTGAAAGAAAAAATGGGACACCTTGACGAAATGACAATGAATGAAGTGAATAATGCAATTGCAGTCAGCTTTGGATTGATTTGATTGAAATATTTACAATTTATTATTGATTTTTATGTCTTTTTGTGATAAAATGTGTGACGTTGATTAATCAACAAAAGATTTTATGGAGATAAAATAATGAAATTTACAAAGGACTATGTAATTCGTTGGCACGATACCAATGCAAATAGAGAGATAACTCCCTCCTCTATTCTTACTTTGATGCAAGAAACCACAAACATGCACATTCAGACGATGTATCCAAACCTTGAATATATCAGAGATGAGCTTCATCAAGCATTTATTCTTACAAAGGTTTATATGAGATTCTATGAGCCTGCGCATGCTTATGATAATATTACTGTTCAGACTTGGACAGGTATTGAGTCAAGGGGCTTTACTTTCTATAGAAGCTTTGCAATCGTTAAGGATGGCAAGGTTATTGCCGATGCATTAACTACATGGTGCCTTGTTGATACGCTTGAGCAAAAGCTTTTGCCGGTTAATAAATTTGAAAATAACTTTGTAGATGAAGAATCCTTAAAAATAGATATGCCAAGAAAAATCAAGTATCCAACTGACAAGGACCTTGAGTTTATTTCTGACAGAAAGATTGTTTACAGTGATATCGATTATAATAAGCACATGAATAATACTCATTATCCAAATATGCTTGTTGACTTCCTTCCCTCACCCGAAAATTATAGAGTTAAGGAGCTTATGTTGAGTTTTGTTAAGGGAGCTATCTATAACGATACCATTAAAATACATAGAACTGAAGAAGACGGTACGTTCTATTTCAAAGCTACAAACTCAGATAATGTCGTATGTCTTGAATCCTTTATCAAGACCGAGCCTCAAGATTTTGAAATTAAATAATTGAGTTATAAATGACCTCCGATTTTCATATAGTTTATTAACTATAAAAAAACGGAGGTCAAATTATTTATGAAGGTTTCAATTATATCTGCTATCTTGCTTTTGATTGCAATCAGCATATTTTCAATATTTTTGGCAGGCAGACAAATTAACTCAAAAATCGAGGAAACTATTAAAATTACTTATGAATCAGAGATTAATGCATTAAAAGACCGTTTGAATAATCAATCCGAGCTTATAAATTCAATGATAAATATTTCAAACAAGGACCAGCTACAAAATAATCAAGAAAACAAAGATGAGGTTGAAGAGCTAGGCAGCAGCTCGGCTATTGAATTTGAATATATTAAAGAAAACGGTGGTGTGACAATCACTAAATATATTGGCAAGCAGACAACTGTTAAAATCCCTGAAAAAATCGAGAATCTTCAAGTACTGAAAATATCGGATCACGCATTTTCAGATATGAAAATAAAAAATGTAACGTTACCTGAATCATGCAAAGAAATCGGATGGTTTGCATTTTACGGTTGTTATTCCCTATCATCAGTCTATATCAGTTCAACGGTTGAAAGCATCGGATACGGCGCATTCGACGGATGCTCCAAATCACTAGTAATTTACTGTGAAAAAGGATCGTATGCTGAAACCTTTGCACATAGCTTTGGGATATCCTATTCATATTTTCGATAAAAAAAGACCAATGGATTGCACCATTGGTCAATTTTTTAGTTGAATTTTTCTTTATAATCTTCAATTGCTTGTTGAATAATTTCGATAGCCTTATCTCTGTCATAGAGGGATTTAACGGCTGTCTTTTTATTTTCAAGCTGCTTATAAACCTTAAAGAAATGCATAATTTCATCGAAAATATGAGCAGGAAGGTCATTAACTGAATGATAATCCTTGGACGTAGGATCATTTACAAGTACACCGATAATCTTATCGTCGATATCACCACCGTCAACCATTCGTACAACACCAATTGGTCTAACCTTAACAAGAGTCAAAGGATAGATTTCAGGTGAGAAAAGCACGAGGACGTCAAGGGGGTCCTTATCATCTGCATACGTTCTGGGAATAAAACCGTAGTTTGCGGGATAGTGAGTAGACGTATAGAGCACTCGGTCAAGCTTAATAAGACCTGTTTCTTTGTCAAGCTCATACTTACATTGTGAGTTTTTGGGGATTTCGATAACAACCGTAAACTCCTCGGGTGTAATATGCTTGGGATCGATGTCGTGCCAAATGTTCATATGTAGTCCTCCTAAAATTATTTTACAAAGTCAAATTCAAAGTCGTAGATAGAAACTGTATCTCCGTCAACGCATCCGTGTTTTTCAAGCTCCTCAAAGACCCCGCTTTTATAAAGAATTCTTTGGAAGTAATTCAAGGATTCGTAGTCTGAGAAGTTTATTTGGCCCATGAGATTGAAGAGCCACTCACCTTCAACGATGAATACTCCGTTTTCTCGATGAATTGTTGTTTCCTTACCACCGCCAACGTAAGCATCCTCGGGCTCGTATTCAGCCTCATAAATTGTCATAGGAGGCAAATCCTTAAGCTCCTCAGCTGATCTCAAAATAAGCTCGTTGAGTCCCTCTCCCGTTGCTGCAGAAACGTACATAAGCTCCCAACCGTTCTTTTTAACATAGCTTTCAAAGGCTTTAACGTCAACAAGCTCGGGATCAAGGGCGTCCGTTTTGTTTGCAACGATAATTTGATTTCTTGTTGCGAGCTCGGGACTGTAATTTGCAAGCTCGGTATTGATTTTGATAATATCGTCAACGGGATCTCTTCCCTCGAAGCAAGAGATATCAACAACGTGCCAAAGAAGTCTGCAGCGATCGATATGACGAAGGAAAGCATGTCCAAGACCTGCTCCGTCAGCAGCTCCCTCAATAAGACCGGGGATGTCAGCTGCGACAAATCCACTTTCACCACCTGTGGATACTACGCCAAGGTTAGGAGAAAGTGTTGTGAAATGATAATCGGCAATCTTGGGCTTAGCCGAACTGATTCTTGCAAGAATTGATGATTTACCAACACTGGGATAACCGATAATGCCTACGTCAGCAAGCATCTTAAGCTCAAGAATTACCTCTTTTTCTTCACCCTTTGTACCATTTTTAGCAAAGTTAGGTACTTGACGTGTGGGAGTTGCAAAATGCTTATTTCCCCATCCGCCTCTACCACCCTTACAGCAAATAAAGTCATCGTCATCAGACATGTCCTTAATGATTCTTCCTGTATTGGCATCCTTGATGAGTGTTCCTCTGGGAACCATAATTATGAGGTCATCTGCAGTAGCTCCGTGGAATTTTGCACCCTTGCCGTTGCCACCGTTACCGGCTATAAACTTTCTCTTATAACGGAATGCAAGCAAGGTGTTAGAGCCTTCATCGACACGGAATACGATATTACCGCCGTGTCCACCGTCGCCACCGTCGGGACCACCCTTGGCAACGTATTTTTCACGTCTGAAGGAAATTGCTCCGTTACCACCGTCACCGGCTTTGATATAAATCTGAATATTATCTATAAACATTATACTTCCTCCCCTTTCATTCGAATGATAATATGAATGGGAGTGCCTTTAAATCCAAAGGTTTCTCGAATACAGTTTTCGATATATCTTCTATATGAAAAATGGAAAAGCTCAACGTCGTTACAGAAAATAACGAACGTGGGGGGAGCTACACTTACCTGAGTCATATAGTAGATCTTGAGTCTGCGTCCCTTATCGGAGGGAGGCTGCACTCTCATAGTTGCTTCACCGAGAACATCGTTAAGCATACCTGTGGGAATTCTTGTGTTAGTCTGGTTATAAACGTACTGAATGTGTTTATAAATCTCTCTGACTCTCTGTCCTGTTTTAGCAGATACGAAAAGAATGGGAGCATAGGACATATAAGCAAGGGACGTTTGAATGTTTCTTGTGTACTCGTTTACAGAGCTGTTATCCTTCTCGATGGAGTCCCACTTATTAACGATAACGATTGATGCTTTGCCTGCCTCGTGAGCAATTCCCGCAATTTTTTCATCCTGTTCAGTGATACCTTCATTTGCGTCGATAAGGATAAGACAAACATCCGCTCTCTCAACTGCCATATGTGCTCTGAGAACACTGTATTTTTCGATTTTATCGTTGATTTTAGAAGAACGACGGATACCTGCAGTATCAATGAAGGTAAATTTGCCGTATTCGTTTTCAACCTTTGTATCAACTGCGTCTCTTGTTGTACCTGCGATGTTGGATACAATGAGTCTTTCCTCACCGATAAATCTATTGATAATGGAAGATTTGCCTGCATTGGGCTTACCGATAACGGCAACCTTGATGCTATCGTCATCCTCTTCTTCAAAGTCGACATCGGTCGGGAGTGCCTCCAAAACTGCGTCGAGAAGATCACCTGATCCTGTTCCGTGTACTGAAGAAACTGCGATGGGATCGCAGTCGAAACCGAGTTCATAGAATTCATAAAATTCATAAGGAACTCTACCAACGCTATCGCACTTATTAATGCAAGGAACGATGGGCTTGCCACTCTTCTTGAGCATTGTAGCTATATCTCTATCGTCCGCTGTAAGACCCGTTCTTACGTCGCACATAAATACGATAACGTCAGCGGTATCGATTGCTATCTGCGCCTGGAAACGCATTTGCTTCAAGATAATATCATTGGTTTTAGGCTCAATGCCACCAGTATCGATGATTACGAGCTTTCTTGCGCACCATTCGGTCTCACCGTAAATTCTATCTCTTGTAACACCCGGTGTGTCCTCAACAATAGAACGGCGCTCGCCGATAAGCTTATTAAAAAGTGTGCTTTTGCCAACATTAGGTCTGCCGACAATTGCAACAATTGGTTTTGCCATGTTATTACCTCCTTACTCTACCCCGAGCAATGCAGAAACAAAGCCTGCTCCGTCATTGCCGGAAAGCCTGATTTTTACCTGTAGCTTTTTTGAAAGCTCTTCCAAACTCATTCCGCACAAGAACAAATCGCCCTCTGCACGAAGTACGTTTGGCGGGAGAATAAGCTCATCATAAAGCTGAATATCCTTTAATTGATCATAAATATCCGTGCCCGTCAAAAGTCCGGATACTGTAATTTCATGACCAAAGAAATTGTTAATAATTGTGTGTACGTTGATTTCAAGTCCTTCAATTGCGTTTGAAAGTCTTGAGCACATTTCATTGATTTGGGCACTTGCAGCCACGCCTGTAACAACTGAAATCTTTCTCGGAGATTTAAAGCCTGAAAGATACTCATCGAGGTATTTTTCCTCAATGCCGAATTCAGTAAGAAGCGACGTGAGCATTCCAACGCCGTTTTCGATTTGAGGATAGCCCTCGTAATAACCGTCGTCATGCAAGGCACGTTCACCCTTGATATAGAATTCATCAGCACAGAAGAAAATTCTTGAGCCGTATTTGGATAAGCATTTCTCAGCAAATGCTTCAACCTGATCGATCACCTCTCTGCAATCGCTTTGAGTAAAGCTCTCAAGATGATAGAGATTTTCTCTGAATTTTGTTTTACCTGCAGGAACGATTGACACGCTTTGAAGTGACGGAATATATTCACAAAGGTCTTGCATTGATCTTGTCAATTCAGCACCGTCATTTATGCCCTTGCAAAGAACTATCTGTCCACAAATATGGATTCCTGCATCGGAAAGCTTTTTAAGATAAGAAAGCACCTCACCTGAGCGCTTATTCTTCATCATTTTAACTCTGAGCTCGGGATTGGTTGTATGAACGGAAACATTTACCGGAGATATGTGCATCTCAATGATTCTATCGATATCTTTCTCGTCAAGATTTGTAAGTGTGATATAGTTGCCGTGAAGGAAGGACAATCTTGAATCGTCGTCCTTGAAATAAAGAGTTTTTCTCAAGCCCTTGGGCAACTGGTCTATAAAGCAAAAAATGCATTTGTTTTCGCATGAATGCTTTTTATCCATAAGAGGAGTTTCAAAGTCAAGACCGATATCATCATATTCGCTTTTTACGATGTTAAAGTGAATTTCTTCATTGTTTCTTAAAACACAAATATCAAGTGTTCTATTGGCAAGATGAAAACGGTAGTCCAAAACGTCATTGATTTCCCTGTCGTTTATAGAAACAAGAACGTCGTTTTCTAAAATACCTGCTCGTTTTGCACGTGAATTTTCATCAACTGAAACTATTCTGACCATACTATCCTCCTGTTCGTTAGTTTGACGATATATTATATCATAGAATTATATATTTGTCAAAGAAAATTTGAAAAATAATCATAAAAAAGCGAATTTTATTCACTATTGCCAACTATTGCCAACTTTGAATGTTTTGTTAACAAAATGTTTACAATTTTGGGGTAAAAAATGCAAAAAAACTATATTCAAATTGTATTTTTTATGTTATAATGTCGGGTGGAATAAGCGTATTATTCGCGTGGCGTACTTAATGTATGCCTTATTGTCTTGTTTTCTTTCAAGACGCCCCACCAGCGCTTATAAAAAACATTTTTATATTTTATTTTTGGAGGAATCAAAAATGGCAAAAAAGTATTGTTACCTCTTTACAGAAGGTAATGCAAGCATGCGTGAGATCCTCGGCGGTAAGGGTGCAAACCTCGCTGAAATGACCCACATCGGTCTTCCCGTTCCACAGGGCTTCACAATTTCCACAGAGGCATGTACTCAGTACTATGAGGACGGCCGCCAGATCAACCCCGACATCCAGGCTGAGATCAGCGAGTACATCGTAAAGATGGAAGAGATCACAGGCAAGAAGTTTGGTGATCTTGAGAATCCCCTTCTCGTTTCCGTTCGTTCCGGTGCTC